>JAAUUE010000001.1 GCA_012031635.1 Coleofasciculaceae cyanobacterium SM2_1_6
CCTATCTATTCAGCAATTCTCCTTATGGCAAAACTACTCGATCGATGAAAGCTAGAAGCCTCATTCTATCATTCAGCAACTTGGACAAAAAAGCCTTTTTAACCCCATTTTTTAGTTCGTATATTCTAAAATGAGAATTGCGGCTATCTATATAGTGCAATTTGACTTATAGACATTTTCATGGGTGAAGAAAGTATGCAAAATAGTTTATTGTTATAGACAATTATGGCTTTTTTTAAGGTATCTGTCTCTAGTCATATTTACTTAGTATTCTATGATTTTTGCTGGCTATTTTCAACCTTGATCGAGTCAGTAAAAATGCCAAATATGTACATCCCTAAATTTATTAGGAAGTATAGTAACCGCCAAGCTGGTTAGGACAATTTTTGGAGTGGAACCCCGGCGCTGCCGGGGTTCCACTCGACTACTACTATGGCAACGACTATAGTATCAATGGAAAATTATGTATGATCGCTATGGGCAAAATATACAGTCCACTACAGAATTCTCTAAGATGCTTTATTGATTGTTGTTATTGGTGAAAATTGGAATGGTAAAGTGGAAACTGCTGCCTTGGTCTTTGCCGGCGGAGTCTGCCCAGATTTCGCCGCCCCAGCCCGTGACAATCTGCCGACAGATCGCTAGACCCAAGCCCGTGCCGCCCGTGGTTCTGCGGAGGGCACCTTCCTCTTGGTAGAAGCGATCGAACACTGTCTCTAATTGGTTGCGTTCAATTCCCCTGCCCGTATCCGCCACCGTCACTTCCAGCATGATCCCGCCGTTAAACTCCGTCTGCACACTAATTTGCCCCTGGGGAGAAGTAAATTTACAGGCATTATCTAGAAGTTTGGTTAACACCTCCACTAACCATTCTCCGTCCGCTTGGACTGGGGGCAGGTTTTCTGGTAATCGGGTGATAATCTGGGGTTGTTCTTGGCGTTCGTTGGAGCGGAGGCTACTGAGGGCAAGGTCTACACACTCTTGAATCGATAGCGGCTCTGGATGCCATTCCACCCGCCCACTTTCCAGCCGGGAGAGGGTTAAAAAATCCTGCACTAGTTTCCGCATTCTTTCTGAGTCCGTGAGGGCAGTTTTCAGCATGATCTGCCGCATCTCTAGGGGCATATCCGGCTCCGCAGCTAGGCTTTCGAGGCAAACTTGGATCGTAGATAGAGGCGTGCGTAGTTCATGCCCAGTGATGGCAACCAGGTTGCTCCGGGTGCGATCGAGGGCGGCTAGTTGTTGATTGAGATCTTCTAGATTACTATAGGCATCTGCTTGAATGAGACCAATGCCGATCTGGGTGGCGATCGCCTGCACGAGGCTAATCTCATCTTCTTGCCATTGATAGCTTTCGGCTCCGTAGTGATGCAACTCAATCATGCCCAGTAACTGACTTTGGTAGAGGACTGGCACCAACAGGCAGGAATGGGGCGGGAGAATTTTGGGAAACCAGCCCGGTATTGGTTCTGTTATTTCTGAAATCAATAAGGGTTCTAGCCCAGCATTTTGCCAATGGACATATTCTGTTAAATTCAGACTCAAGCCCTTCAGGGGTAATACCTGTGGGTTTTGGGGATCTTGGAGAAACTCATGGTTAATTACCACCCGCCGATCGCTCGATCGACACTGATAGATCAAACATCGACAACTCCCCAAGGCTTGCCCCAACTCCTGCACCGCCACTTCCAGGATTTCTTCCGGGTTCAGACTGCGCCGGATCGCCGTGGTAATAAAATTTAACAACCGCTCTTTTTGTTCTTGGGCAGCAATGGAACGGTAGGCTTTGGTGAGCTTGTATTGTCCCGCTTGCAGGTAGGTCACTAGTCTCTGGACAAAGGGGTCGGGATTGAGGGTTGCGGGGCTGGGCATAGGCTGCTGAGTTTGGGGGTTGCAGCAGGGAAGATGATTGACTTTGGCTTTGGCAATTTTCGCCGCTAGTTCAGGACGGTAAAGGAGAATCCGATCGAGCAACAGAGCCGCCGCTCGACAGCTAATGGTGCGATCGAAAGTCCAGATACCTTCAAAACTCCGGGTTGCATCCAGTTCCTCTGCCACCTCTGGGGTAGTTTCCCGCTCCTGACAAATAAGACAATAGGAATAGTTTTTGCCAATTACCACTAAATGCCACTCCGAAGCTAGGGAATCTTCGGGGTCAAAGGCGATCGTCTCGTAATACTCCGAAGAATTACTAAACTCGGTTTCTGGAGCCGAGAGGATATAAACCTGATCCGTATGCTTGGCGATCGAGCGGTAACGATGGGCTTCTTGGCGATAAAAACGGGCCTGCTGAAAACTAGCGATCACTAAAGACTGGGTGTTAGCATCTGCTAAAACCTGATCCTCCATGGCGTGGGAAAGGGCTGTGAGCGAGGATTTGAAATATACCTGAATGTTTAGCTCAGGGAAGCTATGGAGTAAATCTGCCAGTAAAGAATTTTTAGTCATCATCAGCAACTAGCCGCCTGCTATTAAGAACTAGCATACAACAATCTGCGGATCCTTAGTCACGGTTCATGACGCTTAACTATGCTTAATCTATGTTTACTTAAGCAGGCAAGGTGATGATAAATTTAGTCCCAGTGCCTACGATAGAATCAACTTCAATAGTCCCGCCATGTTTTTCTACCACAATCTGGCGAGCGATCGCCAAGCCTAGCCCCGTGCCTTTACCTACCCCTTTAGTTGTAAATAGATAGTTAAATATGCGAGCTTTTATTTCTGCCTGCATCCCCGAGCCATTATCGGCAATACAGATATGTAATTGTTTATTTACTAGGGAAGTATCAATCATGATTTGTTGGGGATTTGCCTGTAAATCCTCAGAGGGATTGTTTTCAGCCATCTCGTCAAACATATCGATCGCATTCACCATGATATTCATAAATACCTGATTTAGTTGACCGGGGAAACATTCGATCAAAGGCACTTCTCCGTAGTTTTTGATGATTTGAATTTCCGGTCTCATGTCATTAGCTTTGAGACGATATTTAAGAATTAAAATTGCGCTATCAATGCCATCATGGATATTAAAGGTAACTTTGCTAATACTGTCAGAGCGAGAGAAAATCCTCAGACTTTTACTAATGTCTTGGATACGATCAAGCCCAGATTTCATTGACTTGACTAAGTTGGGCAAGTCTGTCCGCAGGTACTCAAAGTCGATCGTCTCCAGTTCTTCTTTAACTTCCGGGACTGGCTCTGGATAATGGGTCTGGTAAATATCAATGAGATTGATCAAATCCTTAATAAAGCCATCCGCATGGAAAAGATTACCGCCAATAAATCCCACGGGATTATTAATTTCATGGGCAACCCCCGCCACCAGTTGTCCGAGGGCTGACATTTTTTCGCTCTGGATTAATTGCATTTGGGAGGCTTGCAGCTCGGCAGTTTTTTCGGCTACCTGTTGCTCTAGGGTCTGGGTTAGGTGCCGGAGTTGGAGATGGGTCTTCACCCGCGCCAAAACTTCCTGCTCCTGAAAGGGTTTAGTGACATAATCCACGGCTCCCAAATCAAGGGCTTGGACTTTACTATTAATATCCGAGAGGGCTGTCATAAAAATCACTGGAATATCGGCGGTATTAGAGTTCGCCTTGAGGCGGCGGCAAGTTTCAAAACCATCGATGCCCGGCATCATCACATCCAGCAAGATCAAATCCGGCGGTTTCCGTTCTGCCTGTTGCAAAGCCCGTTCACCATTGGTAGCGATCGCCACATCGAACCCCATGTCACTCAAAGCATCGGAAATCACATCCAGATTACTAGGAATATCGTCCACAATTAAAATTAATCCCGTCACAACATTTGCCGCCATATTCATTTTTCTCTTCTCCTAGGTAGTTTGTTCGATAATTTTTGAGAAAATTTTGACTATTGGAATTTTAAGAACTGTTTTTGGAATTGAGAGACTGTTGAAGAAACCCCTCAATTTTTTCTGATTGAAACTGTTTAGCTAGGTGGTTTAGATGATCAACAAAAGGTTGATATTTTTGATCTTGTGCCGCAATCTCCGCTCCTAATTGTGTTAGTTTTTTTAAGCGCCCTTGTTGAGCTAATTCAAGGAGTATTTGTAAATCCCCGGAGTCTGGGATAATTAAGTTATCCAAATCGGCAGATTCTGAGTTGATGGTAGATGCTGAAGACTCCTCTTCTTGGTAATCCCAAGTTAATTTTAGATGGCTGGCGAGAACATTAAACAATTCTTGACTATGGACTGGTTTAGCAAGGAAATCATCTCCCCCAGCATCAAGGCTCATTTGTTGGTCTGCTTGGGAGACAGAAGCCGAAGAGACAATGACAATTAAGTGCTGTAAATCTGCTGCTTGTCGGATTTCTTGTAACATTTCAAAGCCATCCATCACCGGCATTGCCAAATCTGTAATCACTAGGTCTGGTGGCAATTCCCGCATTTTCTCTAAGCCATCTTGACCGTGTTCTGCTTCATCTACGACGAAACCTAGGGGTTCTAATAGATTTACGACTACTGATCGATTCTCCCAGCGATCGTCCACAATCAAAATCCGTTTTCTCCCGCCCCTATAACCAACAATATTCCCGGCTTCACTGGTTTGCTGCTGAATCCAATCCACGGCTAAAGGCACATCTAGGGTAAAGAAAAATCTACTCCCCATCCCCAATTGACTAGTAACTTCAATTTTGCCGCCCATAAGCTGCACAATCTGTTGACTAATCGCCAGCCCCAGCCCCGTCCCTTCCGACTGCCGACTGCGATTGCCCACCTGTTCAAAGGCTCGGAATAATTTCCCGATTTCCGCCGGGGCAATGCCGACTCCTGTATCAGTCACCGTAAACCGCAACCGGGCAAAGGGGATGGGATTTACCGGAGAATTATTTGCAGCATCGCTTGGAGAACTTGCTTGAGCCTGAGCATTAGTTAGAGAATTTACTTCAGAAATTACCTCGGAATTTGTTTGGGAATGATGGCTAGAGCTAGCCCTTGGGTCTAATTTCTCCACCCGGAAAGTTACAGTGCCTCGATCGGTAAATTTGACGGCATTCCCCAACAGATTAATCAATACCTGTCTCAAGCGTTTTTCATCGACGACAATCCCGCCGGGTAAATCTGGGTCTGGTTCGTAGTGAAAATCAATACTTTTTTGTCTAGCTCGAATTTGGGAGATTTCCATCACTCCCCGCAAGATCGAGGGTAAATGGACGGCATTGGGAGAGAGTTCTAACTTCCGGGCTTCAATTTTGGAGATATCCAGAATGTCATTGATGAGAGTCAATAGATGGGAGCCGCACTGATGGATGATATTCACGCCGTGCCGTTCTTTTTCAGGGATAGTTTTGGCTCTGCCGAGGATTTGGGCATAGCCGAGAATGCCGTTGAGGGGAGTCCGCAACTCGTGGCTCATGTTGGCAAGAAATTCACTTTTGGCTTGGTTGGCGTTGTCGGCTAGTTGCTTGGCGGATTGGAGTTCGAGGGTGCGCTCTGCCACTCGACTTTCGAGGTCTTCGTTGGATTTTTGCAGAGCCTTGAGGGAGTCTTTGAGTTGTTGGGTCATGCGATGGAAGGAGATGGCAAGGATATCCAGTTCATCGGCATTGGCGGGTATGGCTGAGATTCCAGAGGTTGCTTGCTCGGTATTGATCGCCCCGTTTTTGGAGTTGTCTATGGTAATTAATTGATTGCATTCCTCAATAACTGGCTGCAATCGTTTGTTTAGGCGGTGGACAAACCAGATCACCACCAACACCAAAATAGTCCCCGCCCCCAAGGTTCCCCCCAAGGTGATCCCCAACACTGGCAACACCACTACATTTTGAGGAACTACCGCAATCATGATCCAATCGGTGCTAGCAATGCGATCGTAGGCCCAAATATTTCCCGCCGCCTCAATGATCCCCGTAGGTTGTGCTTGGATCTGCGCCCAAATTTTTTGGAGGTCAGGAATACTCTGATATCCGGCTCTAGCTTTCGCTTTGGCAGGATCCGGGGGATAGCCGATCAGTTCCTTCTGTTGGTTAATAAGGATAAAGTAACCCTGATTATTAAAGACTTCTTTGTCCAGTTGCCTACTGATCTCAGTGACATTTAAGTCGGCTACGGCATAACCCAAAATCTTGCCTTGGGCATTTCTAAAGGGATAAGAAAAGGATGCCATGGTGATCCCGTACCAGTCATAGGTCTGATTCCACGCTGGCTTACCTACACCAATTGCAAATTTATAATATTCAAGGTCTGGATAAAACTCAACATCGATCACATCCAAGTAGCGGACATCGTTGTTGGGAGAGGGGAGACGTTTGCCTACCGAATTGGTACTGCCTTGATCTACATAATAGTAAGGATAAAACCATTGACGATCGGGGAGAATCCCATATTCAGTTTGACCAAATCCTGAGCCGACGACGATCGGCGGACGCAGTTGGAAAAAATCAAAAGCTAGGGCTTCATAGTCCAACTCTGTGGTACTCGCTTGAGACTTTTTGATTTGAAAGTTAATAGCCGCTTGCATTCCTTCGACAAAAGTTTCTACTTCGACTAGCTGGTTTTCAATCCCTCGGACTTCAATTCTGAGGGTTTTTTGAATTTCACCCTTGGCTTGAGTATTAAGAACTTGGTAGACCAGAAATGACATAGCTCCAAGCCCAACAAAAGCCCCTGCCAGCACTGAAAGGAGGAGGCTGTTACCGATCGATCTTCCCAACACAGCCTGAGGAGGTTTACTTGATCGAGTTTTGGCGATCGCTGGAGTCTGCATAATAATTCCTAAGATTTTTCAATGATTTGCAAACAGCTACTAGACTGCAACTCCTGACCCTAGATTACTCTGCTAAAACTATTTCAGTTTTGAGAGTGAAAAAGATTTGACCCCAAATTTAGTTCAATAATTACACAAAGCCCTTAAAACTCAAGACGAATCACTAGAGTCAATAGTCCTAGACTTTAGTGTATTTATAACACAAAATTCCTTGATTAATTCAGTAGTAAATTCTACATATCGGCTAATTTTTTTGGGAAGCAACGTCTTGATAAAAACAGGATATGAATAGGTTATGAAAAGTTTAAGAATTAATCAAGAAAAGTATAAATAATAGGAGCCTATGACCATGGATGTAATTCAAAGACTAGATTAGCTATGATTAATTCTTGGGAGTGCGGAAATTACTTAAATCGTTAGGTTTTTAATCGGCAGATTGATGATAAATTCTGTCCCCCTACCTAGTTCAGATTTAACTTGAATCTTTCCGTGGTGTTTTTCTACGACAACTTGTTGAGCGATCGCTAATCCCAAACCAGTTCCTTTGCCAACCCCTTTAGTAGTAAATAAATCATCAAATATTTTCGCTCGAACTGCTTCACTCATTCCGGCTCCATTATCTCGGATGTAGATTATTGCCTGAGTTTGCGATCGAGTTTGTGGCTTATTCAACAATTCATTGGGCAATTCATTGGGCAATTCATTGGGCAAGTTATCTCCTGATTGATGTGGTAGTTGATCATGGGTTAAATCAGAAAAATTAGCTACTTCTGTTCTCACAGTAATTTGATTAGGAGCAGCTTGGATATCGAAATAACTCCGCCCTACATTTGCTTCCTCAAGGGCATCGATCGCATTAGCCAAAATATTCATAAATACTTGGTTCAACTGTCCCGCATAACATTCTATCTGGGGTAAGTCGCCATAATCTTTGATCACCTGAATTTCTGGACGAGTTTCATTGGCTTTGAGGCGATGCTTCAGAATCATGATCGTGCTATCAATCCCATCATGAATATTGCACTTGATTGGTCGATCGCTATCCGCCCGAGAAAAAGTCCGCAGACTATTACTAATATCTTGAATTCGCTTCACTCCTTCCCGCATCGAACCAACTAACTTTGGTAAATCTTCCCGGATATAATCTAAATCAATAGTCTCTATTTCTGCTTGAATTTCTGGATCAGTCTGGGGATATTTTGCTTCGTACAAATCTACTAAACCCAATACATCATTAATGTAGTCTAGGGCGGGTTGAATATTCCCACTCAAAAAGCCGATGGGATTATTAATTTCGTGGGCAATCCCCGCTACTAAATTTCCCAGAGCCGACATTTTTTCACTTTGCACAATGGTTAATTGGGCTTGCTTTAGATCAGAAAAAGCCTGCTGCACAGATTGATATAAACGAACATTTTCTAAGGAAATTGCAGCTTGGGCAGAAATCAAATTTAAGATTTCAATCCGATTACTAGTAAAAACTCCTGTTGTTAAATCATTTTCTAAATACAAAACTCCAATCAAATTTCCTTGACTAAGTACTGGGCTACAGATCACGCTTCTGGGTTGGTGTTCTTGGAGATAAATATCTGTGGCAAAATAGGGAGAAATACAGGCATCAGTGAGGACGATCGGCTGCTTACTTCGCTTTACATTGTTAACTAAACTAATAGCTACATCTTGGCTTAATTCCAAGGGAATGGATGGCAAAAGTTGGGGGGATTGACCTTCTTTGACTAGGGCGACAACTTCAAGTCCCAGACTTTGTTTGAGGAGAAGTGCACACTTGGTTGCCCCAGCATTGGCAATGAGAATTTCTAAAACAGTGGTCAGGAGTTGATCAAGTTCGATCTCCCCAGAAATTGCTTGGGAAGCCTTGAGGAGAGTTGCCAAATCAAGGGATTCCGAAATGCTCGTAGAGGTTTGGACGAAAGCGATCGTCTCTTGGGAAATCGTATCTTGACTGGTAATTTCTCTCAGCACATCCGCCGTACGCACCTGTTGCAGGATGGGCATTAGTAACTGAGGATAGCGACTTTCTAGGTCTATAACTTTGGCTTTGGCTCCCCAGTGAATATAGCAATAATAAGCCTCTTGCATATAACCCGCTGCTACCTTATCTTTATCCCACTCTAGATAAAACTTTGCTGCCAGTTCATTAGCTAGAGCTTCTTCTTGGATATATTTATTAGTTTTGGCAATGGCTATAGCTCGATCGTAGTTTTCAATAGCTGCTAGTTTGTCTCCTGAAACCCTTGCCATTTCTGCGGCGACTAAACAACTTAAATGTTGAAAATTAACCGGATTATTTTTTGCCCATAGTTCTAGCAATTGTTGGTAATCAGAAATTTTTTGCCAAGAACTTAACTGTTCCTCGATCGACAAGTTTGGATAGCGAGCTAAGAGTAATAGTGGGTAAATAAAACAGTGATGAACGTAGGGCATTAATCCTTGGGGAGCAACGTTAACAATTTCCTGCTCAGCCTGTCGCCCGTACTGAAAAGCAGCTTCAATTTGCTCAAAAAAGAAAAGTAGTTGACTTTTGAAGATATTATAAATACAAATTACTTGCCAATTTTTATGTTGATGGCACTGCTCTAGATAGGTGGATTCTTGGAGATAAAAATCAATCCCTATATATTTACTAATAATTATTTGTCCACCCCAAAATAGATCGATCGCCCACTGGTTTTTATATTTTTGGCTAAAAGTTAGAGATTCACTAATTTCAATCAACAATTGTTCAAGGGGAATACTTTGATAAAATCGACAGTACATATTATGCCCAAAAGCATAGGCTGCATACTGCAAATTACTCGACTCTAAACCGATTTGATAAGAGACAAGATAATCTTCTGTTGCTTTCGAGAGGGGATGAGACCAGTGACGCAGAGAGCTACCAATCATCAGATACGCGACACTTTCTGCCGACTTATTATTAAATCCTTGGATTAACTGGAGCGTCACCTGCAAGAGTTCTTCCGTATTTTGATAATTATTTAACGCATAGCCCCGCAGACTTCCAAGCGCAGGATAAATATAGCCAATCTCTGGCGTATTGCCATACTGCAAGCATAAATTAATTGCTTTAGTACAAATAACTGACCATAGTTTTTGATGAGAACGATAGGTCGGCGGTCCCATACTAATTAGGAGCTTGATTGCCATTTTCTGCTCTGGTTGCGTCATGATTGGCAAGTTAGCTAAATCACTAAAGGAACGACCTTGCATGGTTTCTTGAATAACTGCTAATTCTCGATCTCGTACTATTTCCAAATCTACTTCTGGCAAATCTACATTTACTAAGGCAAGCCCTTGGCGACCTGCTTGAATCGCTTCTGGATAATTAGCCTGGAGAGTGTGCTGGAGGATAATCATGTTATAAACTTCAGCTTGATCTAGAGCTGTTTTTGCCCTCTGGACTGTTTCTTGGAGCCAACTTTCTGCAAGCTGAAAATTGCCATTTAGGTACTCCACCTCTGCTCGTTCCCGATACAAAGCTAAACTCAATTCATAATTTTTTCGCCAGTGATCAACCGGGAGCAAATCTATGCCTGTGGTGATGTAGGTCAAGGCTCCAGTATAAGCTGTAGCAGTTTTTGCCTTAATACCTGCCAATAAATTCAGGTGAGCTAATTCTTCTCTAGAAATAGTTTGTTCTCCTTGATTAATTTGATTAATTTGATTAATTTGATCTGATTGATTAATTTGATCCGGCAAGCTTACTTGATCTGGTAAATTGGGCTGGGAAATAATATCAGTAAAGTTACCAAGATTTAAATGATTTACTATTTCAAAAATTCGCTCTTCTTTTTCTGGTGTTGATAACTTCTTAAGTAATAGAATACCGATATAAAAATGAATAGATTGTTTTTGATCCGGATCAATGAGAGAGTAAGTCGCCTGTTGGACTCGATCGTGAAGAAACTTGTAGGAAACTGTCAGCTCGTTATAGGAATCTGTTTCTAGCTGATCTAGAGATTCCAGCTCTGGAGACTGAAAAAACTTATAAACTTCGCTAATTGGTAGAATTAATCCTACTTCCAAAGCCATCCACAGAGCCGTCGCCACCTCTGTAGGCGATCGCTCCGAAACAATTGCTAAGGTTGATAAATCAAACTGATTCCCAATACAAGCTGCCAATTTTAAGACTTCTTGAGTTTCTGGGGGTAACTTCTGCAATTGCTGTGCCATAAATTCGACAACATCATCAGTAATGGCAGCTTCTCTAACTTTGGCAATATCACACCGCCAGTAGCCTCCTTGCATATCAAACTCAATTAACCGCTCTTGATGTAAAACCTTGAGAAATTGGGTGACAAAAAATGGATTTCCTTGAGTTTTTTGATATATCAATTCTGCGAGAGGCTGCTCTAAATTGTCATCACAGCTAAGAGTATCAGCCACTAAATAATTAATACTATTTTGATCCAGAGGTTCTAAGGTAATTGTATTTACTTCTGCTCCAGACCTCATTACTAAATCTAGGGTTAACATCAGAGGGTGAGTAGCAGATACTTCGTTATGCCGATAAGCCCCAATTAAGAGTAAGTATCCTGTGGTGGCGGCAGACATTAGTAATTGAATTAGACTGAAAGAAGCTGAATCTGCCCATTGGAGATCATCGAGGAAAATAACTAAAGGATGCTCTGGTCTAGTAAATACCTGAATAAACTTTTGGAAAAGTAAATTAAAGCGATTCTGGGCAGCACTGCCGCCTAGGGCTGGAGCTGGAGGTTGCACACCAATAATTTGTTCTAGCTCTGGAATTACCTCTGTAATCACCTGACTGTTTTCACCCAAAGCGTGGCGGATTTTCGATCGCCACTTTTGGAGGTCATGATCATTCTCCGCAAGAAGTTGCCCTATCAAATCTTGAAAGGCTTGGACAAAAGCCCTAAGGGGAATATTTCGATTAAATTGATCAAACTTTCCTTGGATAAAATAACCCCGTTGTCGAGTAATGGGTTTATGAATTTCATGGACAACTACTGTTTTTCCTACCCCCGATAAACCCGCCACTAACATCATTTCTGTTCTGCCTCTACTGACTCTTTCAAAGGCAGTCAATAACTCCATCACTTCATTTTCTCGACCGTAGAGCTTCTCCGGAATAGTGAAGCGATCGCTCAAGTCCCGTTCTCCCAATCTAAATACATCGATAGTTGCCGTTGCTTGAAATTGCTCCCAACAAATTTGTAAATCATGCTTCAAACCCAAGGCACTTTGATAGCGATCCTCAGCATTTTTTGCCATGAGCTTGCTCACAATATTAGACAAAACTAAGGGGATTTGCTCATTAACCTGATGCATGGGCATTGCTTGTTTTGCAAGGTGACAATGGATTAATTCCATCGGTTCTTGAGAAATAAAAGGTAGATTTCCAGTTAATAATTCATAGAAAGTAATACCCAAAGCATAGAAATCGCTACGATAGTCAATACCCCGATTCATTCGTCCAGTTTGTTCTGGGGATATGTAAGCTAAAGTTCCCTCCAAGGTATTATTCTGGAGTTCCTTGATTTCTCTCGGCAGGAGTGAAGAAATACTAAAGTCGATTAATTTAACTTGCTTAGTATCTGGATTAATTAATATATTATCTGGCTTAATATCTTTATGAATAACTCGATTTTGATATAGATAGTGTAGAGTATCTGTCAATTGTAGAGCTATGTCAAAAAAATCTGTTAAGGGAATAGTTAGAGTAGGTTGATTTCCTATTGCTAATATCTCTTGGTTTGAGATTTCTTGATTTGAGATTTCTTGGTTTAATGATCTCAGGTAACTAGATAGAGGAATACCACCAAAGTCCTCCATTACTAGGGCATAGGTATTGTAGTATGCTTCCAAATCTAAAGATTTAACTATATGAGGAGAATCAAGATTTCTAGTGATTGTATATTGGTTACGAAACTTCAATAGTTCATTGAGAGAAGGATAATCATTTTTTAGTAGCTTAATAACAACAGGCAATTGTTCATTAGTCTGGTCGTTAGTATGGATAGCTCTGTACACCAAGGTGCGAGTCCCAACATAGATCTGCTCTGTTAATTGGTAACCCGGTAGTTTTGTAATTATATCCATAGCTTAGCTTTTTGGGGTCTAAGGAAATTATTAATTATGTATCAAAATTAAGGCGAGGCTGAGGTTGTTTCTACTCTTTTTAGTTAATTTACTGAATAAACTAAATCTGTATAAAGTAAACTCTCTTATCATATATTAAAATTAATTGCCTAAACTCTGGATTGAGATATACGAGTTTTCTCGATAAGAATAAAACTTAGGTATTGTTGAATCCTACTTTTTTGGATTTTTTAGATTTTTCAGGCTTTATTCTTGGGGACAATTTCTTCAGGTCAATCTATATAGCAGTCCTAAATGATTTCACCCGCCGCCGGCGGGTGGAATAACCTGCCAGAAACAATCTAATTTAGAAAATGATTTAGGATCGCCATAGTTAATAATTAGTTAATAATTATAGGTAATAATTAGGGATGTCAAACAATTAGGGATATCTACCAAACCTTAGAGAAAATTATTCCTAAAAAATTATCCTCTTTCTGGAGCTACTAATAATTTTGAAAAACATCATGACGAGCAGAATTATTTTTGTGTTTTTGTGGTTGGGGCTTACGAGTTATGCTTTTTTCTTAGCTCCCCCGGATGATCCCAATACATTAGTTTTAATTAGTAACTTGGTTAACATGCGATTAGATGGGATCAACCCTCTAGTCGTGGCTCTGTTTAACTTGATGGGCATCTTTCCCTTACTCTACGGGTGTCTGATGTTTACCGATGGACGGGGACAAAAACTGCCAGCGTGGTTGTTTGCGATCGCTTCCTTTGCGGTGGGGGCTTTTGCAATTCTGCCCTACTTGGCGTGGCGATCGCCCAACCCGCATTTTTCAGGCAATAAAGGCTGGGGTTTAGTAATTTGGGAATCGAGACTGACGGGGATGGTGTTACTAGCCGGGGCGATCGGACTTCTATATTATGGCATCACTCAAGGTAACTGGGCAGATTTTGTCCAGCAATGGCAAACTAGTAGATTCATCCACGTGATGAGCCTAGATTTCTTAACGCTCTGCCTAGTTTTTCCGGCTCTCCTCGGAGATGACATGGCAAGAAGAAAGCTCGACAATCCCCAAATCTTCTGGACAATAGCCCTCTGTCCCCTACTGGGTTCTCTTCTCTACCTCTGCCTGCGTCCCCCCTTACCACCATCTCCAGTGGATTCTCTGGTCGCTATCTCTAGCGATTAAAAATATCGTAGCGTTGACCAATACGTCCTTGGTTTTCTCGATACCAATCCATGACTTCCTTGATCCCCTCTTCTAGAGAAATTGTTGGTTCGTAGCCGATCGCCCTTGCTTTGGTAATATCCAGAATTCGTTTGCGATCGCCCGTAGGCTTGGAGGTATCCCAGACCAACTCTGGTCTCTGGTCAAGGTTGCTAATTACAGTTTCCACCAAATCCTTAATAGAAACTCCCACCCCACTGCCCAAATTAATCGCTTCTACTACTCCATCTACCGAAGGTTGCGCCGCAGCTAGGATCATCCCCTTAGCCACATCTCGTGCATGAACAAAATCTCGCTCAATTAAGCCATCTCCCCACACCGTGAACGGGTTTTCTCCATCTACAGCTCGTTTGATCAAAGAAGGAATCACCATGGCGTTCTTTAGATCAAAATTGTCGTATAAGCCATAAACATTGGCGGGGCGGACGATCGCTAAATTCAGATCCTGATATTCCTGTTGATACGCCATCACCTGCAATTCCCCAGCCCGTTTTGCCCAACCGGGAAACTTATCATTGTCCGAAGGAAAAGTATTCCAGACAGTATCTTCATAAAAAACTTCTGCGGGGGCATAGACAGCGATCGAGCTAGTGAATAAATAGCCCCCACAACCCGAACTTCTGGCAGCTTCTAATAAATTAATACTCAAACTCACGGTATTAAAAAAGAAAGTCCCCGGCTGCATTTTTCCCATCATCGGGGAGCCCTTCACCCCCAAAAGGTTAAACACATAATCCATGCCTTGACAAACCTGTTTGCAGTTTTCTAGCACCGTTAAATTCGTCGGCACAAACGCCGCCCCCGGTGGACAGCGAGAAGGATCATCCAAGGACGAAACCCGTACCGATGCTCCCTCAGCCAACAACATTTCAACTAAGGGAATACCGATTAAGCCCGTCCCTCCAGCAACTAAAACCTTCTTTCCTTTAAACATGAAAAACTATTATCGAGAATATTAAATTGGCAAAATTGATCATCGAAAACTTGCATTTTCCAGCTTTCTCAGACCTTGAAATAGAGAACAATCCCTAAACAGTCTGAGGAACTGATTCCCTAGACTCAGTTGGCTCTAAAAGAGAGACATTTTTATAAAGATAAGCTCCTTTTTTATTCCCCCACCAAACAACTTCTTGATACCATGCTTCCCAAGATTGTTTATTAGCTGAAAGACGATCGATCCTATACTTGCGGACTTCCTGTTCCAAAGGAATTTTTACGCCTTGGCGGGCAGCTTGGTAAACTTCCCAAATATTGTGCCATAGTTCAATTTCCAGATTTTCCGTCTGAAAAGGCTGATTTACTAGACTCCGGTTGAGTTTAATTGCTTCATGCAAGATCAAAGGCATACTGATAAATTTGGCATCCAAAAACCGAGTTAATACCAACTTAGCCTCTTGGTAGAAATCATCTAGCTTATCTTCCTTCGTGAGCTTGATAAAAATATATTCATCAGCAGGCCACCAAATATTTAACCACTCTTCCGACTTGGCGTACTCTTCACCCCCATTTTGAATCTTTCTCGCTTCCCCCAAGAAAAATTCTCTAATTTCTTTAAGAATAGGAAAATCGTCCAAATTACTATCGGTAAATATCTCAAACATTTCTCGATAGCTAAACCCACAAACTTCGTGCAACGTAATTAAAGGAATTTGTAAAATTTTATCAAAATACAATAACGCCACCATCCAAGATAAGGCTCTAGTGCGGCACCAATCTTCCTTGGGCATGGCATCCGTGGCGATCACCAACTGTTGAGTTTCAATAATCCCTTCTGCATCTTCAATGAGCGAACCATGCATATTTACAATATTGGATTCCACCGTCACCATCCCGTATTTTTTTTGATATTCTGGATGACCCATTTCCGCATTAGGCAGAATCGACAGATTATTAAACTGAATCCGGTTATGCTGCCCATTTTCGATCGCCCGGGAAATCCCATCAAAGAAGGTATCGTAGGTTTCCCCCGGTAGCGCCAAAATCAAATCCGAATAGGTTTCTACTTTATCCTGAGTAAAACGTTTTTGGAGTTCTTGGAAAGAATCAATGGAAATATTATGGCGCTTGACACTTTTGAGGGTTTCTTTGTCCATAGACTGCATGGCGAGGGCAACGCCTTTATTTAAGCCCGAATCTGAGAGGAGTTTCTGGACTGCGTAGGAGCGCTCGGTGGCATTTTTGGTATTTTGCACCGAGAGGGCATGGGGATAGCCGTACTTTGCCTTGGCTTCAGCCACATATTTAGTGAGTTCCAAATCCCTCGGCAGAATCCCGTAGTTGGCATCACAGCAGAAAATATACTCAATTTTGTTGGCAGCAAACCAATCCACTTCTTTATAAAGGCGCTCCATATCAAAGGCAAAAACCTTACTCTGGGTGGAAGAACCCCAATCGCAGTAAGTACAGGAGAAAGGACAGCCCCGGTTAGTTTCCCACAGAGCAATCCAGCTTTCTTGAGGATTCGCTTTAATTAATTCATCAAACACACCTTCTAGGTAAGGAGAAGGAATCACGGAAATATCTTTGAGTCGCTCGCCCTTGGGCTGATCCACAAAAGTTCCAGCATCCGTTAAATAGCTAATCCCCGGAATCTTTGACCAGTCACTGTCGGGGAAGTTTTCTAACAATTCTAAAAATACGGGTTCGCCTTCTCCGTGGCAGCAGATATCAACAAAAGAGTTTTGGCGGATAAATTCTTCGCAGCGATCGGGAACTTGAGGTCCCCCAAAAATAATTAACACCTCTGGATTTTCTTGCTTGAGGCGACGGGCAATTTCTAGGGATATTTTGATATTCCAGACGTAGGTGCTAAACGCTACAATTTGAGCACCTTTGAGAGCTTGCACCCCTTGACCCACAGGAACACGGGAGTAGATCGGCAGAAGAAACTCGTACCGATGAGGTTCTTGGGCATACCTTTGAGCATAAGCCTGAAGTAACCCTACAGAATAGGGCAGGTAGTTCTGGTTAGAAAAGCTATTGTTGATCTGGACTAACCCTACCTTGATTTTGTCAGCAACTCTCTCAGGAGTTTTATCAGCAGCTATCACACTAGTCATAGAGAAAAACCCTTGCTACATTTATTGAGGTCGTAACAACACTACAAGTTCTTATTAACTTATTCCGTATAGCCTTGTCAAGCAAGAGATTCTCCTTGAGATTTAGAGAAAGCCTCTGAGGGAAAATAATCTGGTTCAGAAGTTGATTTTAGATAGATAGGCTCTGGTAAATTAGTTCTGGTAAATTGGTGATGGTGCTGAAGGCGACTGATGAAAATCGCCCCCTAGTAGAAAAAAATTATATAGTTTTTTCACCAATGACATTTCTACTCCAACAATATTTCTATAGCAGTCCTAAGTGATTTCACCCGCCTCCGGCGGGTGAAATCACCTACCAGAAGCAATCTAATTTAGAAAATGATTTAGGATCGACATGTTAATAAAGATGCCAATCAAACTAAGCCAATCAAACTAAGCCAATCAAACTATAGTCGTTGCCATAAAAGTTAGGACGAATTCGGCTGCGACTGCGCTCAGCCAACGTATCTGGTCTTGTCCTAATTAATCTGTCTAGCACTATAATACTATTGATTAACGAAATTAATAAAACTTTTCGCCCTTAAACATAGAATATTTTTCTCTAATATGTTTGCAATTTACTCCAGATTTCTAATGATTTATTACTTGTAAACTTGTAAACTTGTAAACTTGTAAACTTAATTAACAGTAATTCTGCTTGCAAAATCTAATAATGAAAGTAGTAATTGATCGAGAATTGATCGAGAAAAAGCCAGACTCTTAAATTGAATACTGAATAGACTGAAAATCAAAGTCTTTTCATGTATTTTTCAGTACATACACTAGTGGAAATCGTGTTCAAGAATCACAGGAATTTTAATTCTGGTCAGCCAAGTTTATAATCTTCAAGTCCCTCTTTTGTTGGCGTAACCTTCCCGTAAGATAGGGGGGTTTAGGGAGATCGCAATGTAGATTTACTAGTATAATATCGAGAGTTTATCTGTAGGTAATCACTCATGTTTTATCAAAATAAAAAAGTTTTAGTCGCTGGTGGCAGTGGGCTCATTGGCAGCCATACAATTCAGGAACTACTCCTGCGAGGAGCCGAAGTCCGGGCAACGATTCACAGTAAAGCTCCTGTGATTGTGAACGATCGAATTGAGTACATTCAGTGCGATCTGACAAAAAAAGAAGATTGTGTAAAAGTAACCGAAGGAATAGACTATGTAATTCTTTGTGCCGCCAATACCTCCGGGGCAGCAGTGATGGAAAAGAACCCGATCGCTCATATTACTGCAAATTTATTAATTAATTCTCAAATCCTTGAAGCTGCCTGTCTGGCGAAAGTGAGTAGGTTATTATTTGTCAGTAGTACCACGGTTTATCCAGCCGTAACCTACCCAGTCAAGGAAGAAGAAGGTTTTACTGGGGAACCCCATCCTAGCTATTTTGCAGTCGGTTGGATGAAACGATACATTGAGAAATTGGCTGAATTCTATTATCAACGCTATGGCTTAAAAATTGCTTTAATTCGCCCGACAAACGTTTACGGGCCCTACGATAAGTTCGATTTTGAAACTTCCCATGTTTTGCCAGCTTTAATGAGAAGGGCGGTAGAGAAACAAAACCCCTTTGAGGTTTGGGGAGATGGTTCAGCAGTCCGAGATTTTATCTATGTATCTGACCTAGTAGAAGCCCTTTTACTTACTTTAGAAAATTATGCTGAATGCCAGCCATTAAATATTGGTTCTGGACAACCAGTGACTATCAAAGAATCCGTAGAATTAATTTTGAAACTGACTGATAATCCAGCCGTAACTATTTATGATGACAGCAAGCCTACGACCATTCCTTTTCGAGTAGTTGATCTAACTAAAGCCGAAACCATTTTAGGATTTAAGCCCAAGGTTTCTCTGGAAACAGGATTAAGAAAAACTATTGATTGGTATCGCAGCACTCTTGCATAGTCGTCAAGCCGGGTTGTCTCCCTGAGACTTGAAGATTGCCCCAGAAGGCAAATAATCCTTGTCATAGGTAGCTGTTGGCTCTGGATAATTTGGTGGTGAAGGTGGTTGGGGAGGGTTGCCCTTGAAAGATTCTACAAGATTTTTTACTACTACGTAGAGGACGGGGACGAGAAGGAGGGTCAAAATGGTAGAAACCAATAGACCACCAAATACTGCTGTTCCCAGAGACCAACGGCTGGCGGCTCCTGCTCCCGAAGCGGTGACGAGGGGAAAGAAACCAGCCAAGGAAGAGATGGTGGTCATGAGGATCGGGCGGAGTCGCTGGCGGACAGCTTCAAGGGCTGCTTGGGCGATCGTCTTCCCTTCCTCCCGGGACTGGTTGGCAAATTCCACAATTAAAATGGCATTTTTACTCGCTAACCCAATCAGCATCACCAGTGCCACCTGACAGTAGATATCGTTGACTAAGCCCCGCAAAGAGACAAAGATTAAGGCTCCTAAGATGGCAAAGGGTACGGTCAAAAGAATGATAAAGGGATCCACATAGTTTTCGTACTGGGCTGAGAGGATTAAAAATACCGCTAAGATGCCCAGAGCAAAGAGGATCCCCGCTTGACCGCCTGATTGAATTTCCTCTCGAGATAGCCCTGTCCAGTCGTAGCCCAGACCGGGTTGATTCATTTCCTCAAAGAGCTGTTGCATGGCGGCGATCGCTTGCCCAGAACTATAGCCGGGGGCAGCACTACCTTGAATGTTGATTGCTCGAGCTAGGTTGAAATGGCTGATATTTTGGGGGCCAGTAATGGGGGTTATCTGGGCAATTTCATTGAAGCGAACCATCTGTCCCGTGCGGGAGCGGACTTGAATTTGGCTGATTTTGTCGGGGGAATCCCGAAATTGAGCGTCGGCTTGAATATAAACTCGGTAACTGCGCTGGGCAAAGGTGAAGTCGTTCACATACTGTCCTCCCATGTACGCCCCAAAGGTATTCATGGCTTGGGCAAAATCGACATTGAGGGCTTCTAGACGATCGCGGTTAATATCGATCTGGTACTGGGGAGTGCTGGAGGTGAACTGGGTAAAGACCCGGCTCAAGGCGGGATTTTGATTAGCCCTGCCAATTAGCTCTTGGGCGATCGCCAAAAATTGCTCAATACTCAGTTGTCCATTGGTCTGGTCTTGGAGTTGAAATTCAAACCCGCCAGTCACACCGTAGCCAGACACCGCAGGGAGATTCGCCGCAAAGATCAGAGCCTCCTGATTTTGGCTAAAGACCCCATTTAATCGTCCCACAATCCCATTAGCTGATTGTCCCTCTCCCCGCCGCTCTTTCCAATCCTTGAGCTTGATAAAAAATGTCGCTTGATTCGGTCCATTGCCTCCTAAACCAAAACCCGCAATGACTACCGAGGCTTCCATTTCCGGGACGGATTGCTCCAAGGTTTGTGCTACGGTATTCACAATTTTTTCTGTAGAGACAAGGGAAACTCCATCGGGGGCTTGGATAATCCCCACGATCACCCCTTGATCTTCCTCTGGCACAAAGCCAGTGGGTACGGAGGTATAGACAAAAGCTGTAGTTACTAAGCCGACCATGAAGACTCCCACCACTACCATCCGACTCCGGATTAGAAATTTACTCAGACGCTCATAACCTGCCAAAACCCAATCAAAACCCCGGTTGAACTGACGAAAGAACCAGCCTAGCCAACCCTGTCCTTCTCCAGTAGCATGACGCAGGAACATTGCTGAGGTACTGGGGGTAAAACTGAGAGCATTGAAGGTCGAGATAGCGATCGAAAAGATAATCACAAGGGCAAACTGCTGATACATGATCCCCGTGGCTCCCGGAAAGAAGGATACAGGGATAAACACGGCAATGAGGACGAGAGATGTGGCAATGACGGCTCCCGACAGTTCTTGCATGGCGGCGATGGCGGCTTGGGGGGGCGACAAACCCTTTTCAATCTTGGCAGCGATCGCCTCCACAATCACAATGGCATCATCCACCACTAGTCCCGTTGCTAAGACGAGGGCAAACAAGGTCAGGTTATTAAGAGAAAAACCTATAACATAGGCAAAAGCCATGGCTCCAATCAAGGACACAGGAACGGTGATTGCGGGAATAATCGTCGCCCGCCACTCTTGTAAAAAGACGAAAATTACTAATACTACGAGGAGAACTGCTTGAATTAGGGTAATTACCACTTCTTCGATGGAGACTTCCACAAACTTGGTGGTGTCATAACAGATGACGGATTTGATCCCCGGCGGGAAATTTGCTTCTAGCTGGGCAAGTCTAGCTTCCAGAGCTTTAGCGGTTTCTAGGGCGTTGCTCCCCGGCAGTTGATAGATCAACATGCCTACTCCCGGTTTCCCCTGCACCAGAGCCGAAGTTGTGTAGTCCCTTGCCCCTAGCTCTGCCCGTCCCACATCTTTGAGTTTGACTAGAGTGCCATCGGTTTGGGTTTTGATTACGAGATTTTCAAAGTCTTTGACTTCCTTGAAACGGCTATTGATCCGCAGGGGAAAGCTAGATTTCTGGTCATCCTTGGTGGGGGCTTGCCCGATCGTCCCGGCTCCTACTTGAATATTTTGAGAAGTGAGGGCACTGCTGACATCCGTGGCCGTTAAACTCCGAATAGCGAGGGCGTTGGGATCTAGCCATAGCCGCATGGCATACTGCCGTTCCCCAAAGAGGATCACATCCCCGACTCCCGGAACTCGCTTGATCGCATCCAAAACGTACAGGTCAACATAGTTACTTAAAAATAGATTGTCGTACTCACTATTTTCGGCATAGAAGCCATAGACCCGGAGAATGCTATTGGAACGGGCGACGGTGGTGACTCCGGTTTGCCGCACAGAGGCGGGGAGGGTCGGTTGGGCAAGGGCTACTCGATTCTGGACGTTGACTTGATTAATATTCCGATCGCTATTGGGGGGAAAGAAGGCCGAAATAGAACTAGAGCCATCGTTTCCACTGGTGGAGGTCATATACTGCATTCCTTCCACCCCATTGATCTGCCTTTCAATCACCGTAGAGACCGACTCTTCTACAGTTTGGGCATCGGCTCCAATGGAAAAGGCACTGGTTTGCACCTGAATCGGGGCGATATCTGGCAAGTTATTGATGGGTAGCCGGGGAATCGAGATCAGACCGACCATCAAAATTAGGAGAGTACAAACTGTTGATAAAACTGGGCGGCGGATGAAGGTATTGGAGATCGACATAGTGATTGATTCCTAGAAATTAGGGCAAATTAGACACCTAGATTGGGAACTCAGCAGGGAATCCCCCCAAGAAATCTAGGGTTCTGGTTGGATAGGGACACCATCCCGCAGCTTGAGAATATTGGAGACGGCGATGCGATCGCCTTCTTGGAGTCCCTCCAAAATTGGATATTGGTCATTCTGGACTTCTCCCAATTTCACTGGCTTGAGTTGCACCACAAATTGCGGCGGCTGCTGAGAACTGTTTTCCGCAACGACATAGACAAAATTCTGTCCGCCCATGCGATTCACCGCCTGCACCGGAATCAACATCCCCGCCTGCTGGTTCCAGATAATCCGGGCGCGCACGTACTGCCCGTCTCGCAATCTGCCATTGGCATTACTGAAGCGGGCTTTAACTAAGATGGATTGGGCATTGACATCAACTTGGGGTGAAATAAAATCGAGGCTACCTCTAGTGAGCTGCTGCCCAGTATTGGCATCTAGTAGCTCCACTCGTAAGCCCGGACGGAGCTGGGTTCCATTACTGGCTGGCACGGCAATCCGCATATCTAAGACATCATTTTTGATCAGGGATGTCAGAGTCTGCCCCACATTGACGTAATCTCCTGCTTTAACCGAGAAATCACCCACCACCCCATCCATGGGAGCCAGTACCTGCTTTTGATTTAAGTCGATCTGGGTGGCAGCCACTTGCGCCTGAGCCTGTTCCACGCTGGATAGGGCTTGGTTAACCCCCGCTTGAGCAGCATTCACCTGTTTTTCGGCGGCGGTTAAAGTGGCGAGGGCTGAGGTCAGATTATTTTGAGCAATGTCTAGCTGTTGTCTTGCCTGCGCCCCAGCACTGACTAAGGATTGGGTGCGATCGTATTGGGTTTGCTGGAGTTCCACATCGGCGGCGGCTTTGGCTAGGTCGGCTTCCCTTGCTTCGAGTTGGGCTTGGGCAGTAGCCACGGCGGCTTCATTGGAGTTGACTAGGGCTAGCGCACTCACCACATTGGCTTGAGTTTGATCGAGGCTCAGGGAGACGATCGGGGTTCCGGCAGTGACTCGATCGCCACTAGAAACCAAAATTCGTTCGATCCGTCCTTGAATCTGGGGCTGCAAGGAAACCCGCTCTTGAGCTTCTAAAGTCCCCACAAACTCAGAGCTTGATTGTAACTGGGTTGATTCAAGAGTTTGCACCTTCACTGGTGTGGGTGGCATTTGGGGCGGCAGGGCTTTGCGATTACCAAACATTTGCCAAGCTCCAAAACCTCCACCTCCTACAATAAGTAAAGCCAAAATGCTCCAAATCCATGTTTGGCGACGACGAGGGCGTTCAAAAAAGTCGGCATCTGAGGATATGGGTGCGGTTGTTTCAGACTCTAGGACTGAGCCAGAGTAGTGGTTAGGCTCAAGATTCTCTACATCCTGATTGGGGTCAGAAGAGCTAGATAGAGTTGGTTGATTGGATGACATAAGACACTAACCCCCTAAGGATTTTCACGTTTCATTAAGATATATTTTCAGATTATTTTCAGATTATTTTCAGATTATTTTCAGATTGAAGATTTTAAGTTTGAGTCAATTTCAAATATTTACCAAGAAGGAAAAAATTGCTCGAATACTATCGCCTAAAGTAGTAAAAAAACAAAGCCGTTTTTAGCTGAATTGCAGGACTGGAGTTGAGATCGGAATTAGAGATTATAGAGCGTTATCTGAGGATTATCTATTTACATCCAAATCTCAATTGGGCTTTCACTCTGTTCACTTGACTATTTTCACTGTTTTTTTACTATTTTTTCACTATTGATGATCTAGAACTCTCATGATGTATGTTCCTAAATTTAAGGCTTCTAAATTGATAAGGTTATTACCCCTAGAATTCTTTTCCCCTCCTTGATTAAGCTCGGCAACAGGAAAGTACGAGCCTCTGTTAGTAGTACAAATATTCTATAGCAAAATTAGCCCATCAACTACGGATCCAACTTTTTATATCGACTAGTTGTTATATAATAAATTCCTGTTCTAACAATGTCAAGCCTTGGAGCGAAAATTTTTGATCTGTCAAAAGACTGAAGTTTAAGTTATGGCAGAGATAGTTTCGATCGAGATTCAGTCCCTAAGGATATTCCAAGCAAGAGCCATAGTCGTTGCCATAAAAGTTATAGTCATTGCCATAAAAGTTAAGACAAATTCGGCTTCGACTTCGCTCAGCCAACGTATCGATCCTTGTGCTAATTAACGTGAGTTCGGCAAAATCTGAAGCCCTCACCCTCACCCTCTCCCAGAACGGGGGAGGAAACAAGAAAAATTAGTCTTACTCCCCTTCTCCCCTTGGGGGAGAAGGGGTTGGGGGATGAGGGGTATTTCTGAGCATCGAACTCACGTTAATTAAGCTGTCTAGCACTATATATCTACCAAGAGATATTTTTGGAGCATAGCAAACAGCCCCCAGAGGCATAAACAAACTAAATACGCCATTCCTTCCCATTTTTTGGCAGGAGGTATCTTCAGATTACTTTCGGGAAAATATATTTTAGAAAACATTATGATGGGGGTGGCGAGACTCGAACTCGCACGAGGTTGCCCTCAACGGATTTTAAGTCCGTTGCGTCTACCATTCCGCCACACCCCCATGGTGAATTCAGTGTACTAATCTAGGCTGCTAATCTAGACAGTTAATTTAGACAATTAATCTAAGCAATGAATTGCGGTAGATTTCTATTGTTACACAAATGGGGTTAAAATTAGCACTAGCCACCAACTATGGATAAAAATTTGGTAGGCATTTAATAAATATTTGGCAAATTCTGCATCAGAAACCTATGGAAATTACGTCGACAATTACTTTGTTGCTTTACGTTGTTTTGGCTGGAACTTATCTGGCTGTAGTCCCATTGCTAACCTATGCGTACCTCAAGGCTCGCTGGTATGTGGCTAGCTCTTGGGAACGAGGGTTTATGTACTTTCTGGTGTTCTTTTTCTTCCCCGGTCTGTTGCTCCTCTCGCCCTTGCTCAATTTTCGTCCCCAACGGCGGCAGATTCCTAGCTAGGTTTGCTGGCTTCGTTGAGGATGGGTCTAGGATAATTGCGAGACAATTTAGCTAGATGATTTATGGGTTAACTTGTGGGTTAAGAATATGCGGCGGATTGATGCGATCGCAATTGGGGTAGCGATATTTCTCTTTGGGGGAGTAGCCTACGGTTTATTGCAAGCTGGAGGGCTAGACAGCACTCAAGCCGGAATTTGGAGCCAAGCCGCTTTGGTCTTAGGTTTGCTAGTTTGGCTCCTGACTTATTTGGTTCGGGTCGGCAATAAAAATATGACCTACAATCAGCAACGTAATGAGTATGAAGAAGCAATGATTTCCAAACGCTTGGCGGAGATGACCCCAGAGGAGTTGGAGAAATTGCAAGCGGAGATTGAGATAGAAAAAAATAAAAATTTATAAGGATGTCTAATTAAAAGATGTCTAATTATAAGAATGTCTAAAGTTTCAGGTGACTAAAGTTGCAACTAGTCGCAACTACAAGAACTAAATTTTCATGGTGCAAACTTTCATGGTTAAAACTTCGATTTCCCAGTGCTTTGAGCAGCTACGCGATCGCCACGAGTGTGCTTTGATTCCTTTTCTGACGGCAGGGGATCCTGATCTGGAAACTACGGCAGCAGCCTTAAAATTGCTCGATCGAGCCGGGGCAGACATTATTGAATTGGGAGTTCCCTACTCAGATCCCCTTGCTGATGGTCCAACAATTCAAGCGGCAGCTACACGAGCCTTGACAAAGGGAACCCGCCTCGATGATGTCCTGAAAATGGTGAGCCAAGTTACCCCAGACCTCAAGGCTCCCTTGGTGCTATTTACCTACTACAACCCCATTCTCCACCGGGGCATTGAGACTTTTCTGCAACAGTTGGCAGCAGTGGGTGTCAGTGGTTTAGTTGTCCCAGATTTACCCCTAGAAGAGGCGGCGGGATTGATTACCCCAGCCACAAAGTATAGCATCGAAGTAATTATGCTGATTGCCCCCACCAGTTCCCCAGAGAGAATGCAGGCGATCGCCCAAGTATCCCAAGGTTTCATCTATCTAGTCAGTGTCACCGGGGTGACGGGAACCCGGACAGAGGTGGCAACCAAGATTCCCGAATTGCTCCAAGAAATCCGCAAAACTACAGATAAGCCCATTGGTGTAGGCTTTGGAATTTCTGACCCCGACCAAGCCAAGCAAGTTAAAGACTGGGGGGCGGATGCAGTGATTGTGGGCAGTGCGATGGTGAAAAGGTTAGCAGAGGTAGACCCAGAAGTAGGGTTAGCGGCGATCGAGGAATTTTGCCAGACCCTAAAGCAAGCCATTTCCTAATTTGCCAGTACCAATTGGTCTTGGTTAATCTATTTGATCAATCTTTAATCTGTTTAACCAATCTTCGGAAAAGAATCTAGGAATTGATCACTCGGAGAATGTCTTCAAAGAAACTTTCCCCATTAGGAGTTGTGATAATTAATTTTTGTTCTTTGAGATTCAATGTGTAGGTAAATCCTGAATTTCGAGAAACGTACACTTGATCTTCAGGAGAAGTTGCACTCAAGTTGATATAACCACTACCGTCTTTAGCCTCACCTACGTACATAGCTCCATTAGCGCCGGGGCAGATGCTGATCACAGAGCGGAAAGTTTCTACAGCAAAACCGCCATTACAGGGGAATCGGCGGGTGATTTCGACGGGGATTCCTTGGGCGGCAACAGGGACTATGGCGATCGAGGTCAGACCCATTAAAGTGGCAAAAATGGCAAGGCTCAAGTTAGGAATAAGATTTTTCATGTTGATGAATTAATTGTGGGTTGATTAATTATGTTAGTGAGGAGATCAGGGAATTTGTTCCAGAAAAGTATTCTAGGAAAATCACTTTCTGGAGATGAATTTAAGCACGATCGCCCCCGGAATTTAACTAAATTCAACTAAATTCAACTAAATTCAACTAAATTTAGCTAACTTAACTGACTTTAACTCAGGTAACTGCAATTGTCCAACTGACGATCTCCTGTCTCTCATGGTTCCTAAACATGGGATTTACTGACAATCATAGTCTTACCAGTCAGGGCAGATTGATGGGCTGCTTCCGCAACCTTGAGGGTGTAATAGCTGGCCTTGGCACTAGTATATAGGGGTTGGTTGGTGGTGAGATAGTCCAACACCATTTTGGTATCTAGGGCAAATAAGCCTCTTCTCCCCCCCAGATTAATTGCGGTAGTCTCCTCGCCCCGGATTAAAGTTCCCTGCTCCCCGACAAAGGATAGAACACCTCGATCGCCACAAATCTCAAAATTCCGCTCCTCTTGCCAAAATACCTCTCCCTTGCCGTAGGTAACTTCTGCCATGACACCACTGGCAAAAAACAACTGGGCAGTACACAAACAGGCTTGATAATAATCCCCCTCACCCCAATAGCGGTGGCGACAACTCACCGCATCTACCAACCCAAACAAGTCGGTCAAACGGTGTAACCGAGACAAGGCTCCACTCAGGGGAAACCCAAATTCGGCTTGGCTATAAGTCCATTTGGCAGGGGCGGGACGCTGGGGGTTGATGGTGCGGTAGCGGGCAGAGAAAATGTTGCCGATCGCTGGCAGGTTTTCCTTGAGAGCTTTGTGTAGTTCTCCCAACAATTCAAGGTGTTCGACATGGAGCAGCAAATTCTTTTTTTCTGCCAGATCAATTAATCGCGCCGCTTGAGCAGGTTCCAAAGCTAGAGGGTACTCCACTACTACGTGCTTATTTGCCTTGAGAGCCGCCTCGGTCATAGTTCCGTGGTCTCGATTGATGCCACAAATAATTACTAAATCTAGCTCTGGTATGGCAACTAGTTCCTGCCAACTGGGGATTACTTGAGCTTGGTACTGATTCGCTAATTCAGTAGTTTTGAGCGGATCCCGCCCGGAAAGAGCTACTAGGTGCGATCGATCGTCTTGAAAAATTGCCTCGGCTCTGAGCTTACCCACAAATCCGGAGCCAATGATGCCTACTTTTACTGTCATTACTACTTAGTTATTAAATTATTATTAATATGCGCTCCTAAATCCCTTGCTAAATTAGATAGCGTCTGGTGGAAGATTCCACCCGCCTGCGGTGGGTAAGATCAGTTAGGATGGCTATCTTAATTTAAGACCAAAATTAACGCCGACAATCTGAGTTTTAGATGTTGACCCCAATTCTGGTCAAGTATAAGTTCTGTGAAGTTGTGTTGAGAGAGTTAAAAAAATGTTGAATAACCCCCTAATTTATTATCTTTGCATTAACCTTATGGATCTAGTTATAGGTTTAACAAGCCAGTTTACTTCTTCAAAACCACAACCCCCATAAAAACCATGAGTACCTCCAACAAACTCCAAAAGTATCGCATAAACTGCACCCTGAGCTTTGGTGATATCTATGCTCAGATCATGGTTTGGCTAATTGTAATTTTTATTAGTCTTGCCACCGCCTTTGCTCTTTGGAGCAGCACCAGACAAATCTACGCCCTCGCCACTGTGGGTTTAGTTTTAGTTCTCTCGCTGCCCTTTTTGCTGTTTGCCTTTGTGACAACATTATTAAATCACATTGAAATTACGCCCACAGATGTTTCTACTGCCACTAGTAGCACGATGGAAAACGTTGCCCAGCGCCCAGCCCAAGCTGCTAGTTAAAAGTTGAGATTAATACCTAGATTCAATCCCTAGATTAATAGCTAGATTAAATAAAAAGTTAAGGGTTCGATCGCAAGTCTTGATCAAGAGTCTTCACAGGTTTGAGATCGAAAATATTCCTTCAAAAGTTCAGTCTCCTAGAGAAATTGGACTTTTTTGTTTATTATAGAAATTTAGCTTCAGAACTTATCTTTACTTATCTTTACATAGCAGTCCTAAATAATTTTATCCGCCGCCGGCGGGTGGCCTCATCTACCAGCAGCAATTTTATTTGGCAGATGATTTAGGATCGCTATAGTTGTCATCAAGGAAAATAATTAAGCATCAACTAGAAAGCCGATGAAAATTCTACATGGTACTTGGATTCCCGATCGCATGGATGGCTTTGTGCAGCAGGGCAATTTTTATATTTGGGTAGAGACAACTGAGGCAACTGAGGCGACTAAGAAAAAACAAACAGCAAAAAGTCGATCGTCGAAAGAAGAAATCGCACCACAAGAGATGGAGCCTAGGGGACTGGGGCAATTTGTACCAAGACATCCTGCAAGTCTAGCAGAGACAGCGTTGAGGTCATTTCTATTTGATGAGCTAGGGATTAAAGATCATCTTTTGCAAGTTATCAGTGATGGACGGGTTAGTAAATATGCTCAGAGGGAACAAGTTGTATTTCCCAAATATTTTCTTTTGCCAACCAGCGATCGTCTCACCGTAGAGTTGCAAGATTCTTCTAATTCACAAAGCTCTCCCCATGACCAGCCACAAAATCTCCAACCATTGCCTTCTTTGGAATTGGCTCGATACCTAGAAGTTGAGATCCCAGAAACTTTTGATCTCCAGTATTGGCGGATAGATTGCTATCGGGTGACGGCGGAGGTGAAAGTCGGCACTTATAACTATCAAAGGGCTATTAACATTATCAAATTGCTGAATGATCTGCATTTCATTGCGATTAATAACTTAGTTGATGTCCAGTTAGGGGCAGATTTATTATTTTGGTATCACTACACCCAAGCCTTTAAGCAAGTTATTTTCAAGGATCAATATATCCCAGCCCTGAAATATCAAGAGCGGGAAATTCCAGGCAAGGGTTCAACTGAAACTACTAAAACTACTAAAACTACGGCTGAAAATACCACTAAGACGAAGAAAACTACAGCCAAAAGTTCTGCAAAAACTACCCCAGAAGTGACACCGATCGCTCGCACAGAAATTTATCCGGGCTGGGAGATTGTCTCGGAAACCTACGAAGCCGAACTCCAGCAATACGTGGAATATATGCCTTTAGCCTGTGTAGCCGGGGTTAGTGAAATTCCCTCTCACCAAGAGCCGCCCCAGTTTTTCGATCGCCAGACTCTCCTGCGACATTTCTCTGAGTCTCTACTCCACAATATTCTGACCCATACTCCCTCAACAGCAAAGTTTGATCAACAAGTAGCCGACTCTTTATTGACACAATGTCTGAATTTTACGGAAGATAAATTTGCCAACCCCATCATTGCGAGTCCTCAAGATTTAACCCGACTGCAACAGTGGCAAGCGTGGCAGCAAAGAATCAAGCGCTCCCAAGGAAATTTGCCTTTCTATCTCTGCTTTCAACTAGAAGCTCCCCAAAAAGAAGAGGAACCTTGGCAACTCCAATTTCAGGTGGCTCCCAAACAAGACCCTTCCCTAAAAATGCCCCTATCCGCCTACTGGAACATGGGGGCGGTAAGCAAAAGAAAGCTGCAAGAGCAGTTTGGTCAGGACTTTGAGCAGAATTTGTTAATAAATTTGGGTTATGCTGCCCGGATCTATGAGCAAATTTGGCAAGGCTTAGAAACTAATCGCCCCATGGGTTTGAATCTCAATCTGGATCAGGCTTTTGAATTTCTCAAGGAGGCGGCGTGGGTGTTGGAAGATGCGGGCTATAAGGTGATTGTCCCGGCTTGGTGGACTCCCATGGGCAGGAGACGGGCAAAAATGCGCCTCAAGGCTTCGGGAAAAACTGCCACCAGTGGCAAAACTAAGGCAAAGAGTTATTTTGGTTTCGATCAGCTTGTCACCTACGAATACGAGTTGGCGATCGGGGAGGAATCGATTTCTGTCCAAGAATGGGAGAAGTTGGTACATGCGAAGGCAGCTTTGGTCAAGTTTCGGGGCGAATGGATGGAACTCGATCGAGACAAAATGCAAGAGATGCTGACTTTTTGGCAACAACATGGTCAGGAAAACCCAGAAATGAGTTTGATAGACTTCATGAAGTTGACAGCTTCTGATCCAGATTTGGAGGTCGATCGAGACGGGGCTTTGGCAGAAATGATGGCGAAGTTGCAGGATAAGCAGCAGTTTGAACCCATCGAAAATCCGCCACTCCTAAACGGGACTTTACGGGAATATCAACGCCGGGGGGTGGCTTGGCTGCAATACCTGGAAAATCTCGGCTTAAATGGTTGCCTTGCTGATGATATGGGTCTAGGGAAGACAGTGCAAATTATTGCCCGGTTGGTGAATGAAAAGGCAGAGTTTAACCAAGATCATCAAGCTCCCGGCGATACTCCAGTTCAAGAATTGCCTAAAACTACCAAAGGTAGAAAAACCCAAAAAGTTAGCTCTCCAGCATCTACATCCCCAGAATCTAATCTGCCTCACGCTAATTCTATTTTTAAGCCTACTCTCTTAATTGCCCCCACCTCAGTAGTGGGTAACTGGCGCAAAGAAGTGGAGAAATTTGCTCCCCACCTACGGGCGATCGTCCACCATGGTAGCGATCGAATTCAAGAGGCTCCGGGGTTTCAAACCATGTGCCAGAATCATGATTTAATTATTACTTCTTTTACTCTAATTCGCAAAGATGAGGCTCTATTTAGCAAGATTCAATGGCACCGAATTGTCATTGATGAAGCCCAGAATATTAAGAATCCCAAGGCTGCTCAAACTAAGGCAATTCTGAAGTTGGAAGCACTGCATCGCCTCGCCCTCACCGGAACTCCCGTAGAAAATAGGTTATTAGATTTGTGGTCAATTTTTAATTTTCTAAATCCCGGTTATTTAGGGAAAGAGGCTCAATTCAAAAAATCCTTTGAAACCCCCATTCAAAAAAATAATGATCCTGTTCAAGCGGGGGTCTTAAAAAAATTAGTTGAGCCGTTTATTTTACGGCGGGTGAAAACTGATAAATCTATTATTAAAGACTTACCCGATAAGGTAGAACAAAAACTCTATGCTAACCTGACCAAGGAACAAGCCTCTCTTTACGAAGCAGTAGTTAAAGATGTGGAAGAGAAACTTAATGAGGTGGAAGGAATTCAACGTAAAGGATTGATTTTATCTACCTTGCTTAAACTAAAACAAATTTGCAATCATCCCCGGCAATTTCTCCAAGATGGTAGTGATTTTACCCCGGAGCGATCGCATAAATTAAGTCGGCTATCGGAGATGGTAGAAGAAGCAATTTCTGAGGGAGAAAGTCTATTAATTTTTACGCAATTTACCGAGATTGGTGATGCTCTAGAAAAATATTTCCGCCAGAAATATCATTACAATACCTACTACATTCATGGGGGAACAAATAGGGATAAGCGAGAACGGATGATCAGTGAATTTCAAGACCCAGAAACGGGAGCTTCGGTGTTTATTCTCTCCCTCAAAGCTGGGGGGGTGGGGATTACTTTGACGAAGGCAAATCATGTGTTTCACTTCGATCGCTGGTGGAACCCGGCTGTAGAAGATCAAGCCACCGATCGGGCTTTTCGGATTGGGCAACAAAAAAATGTCTTTGTCCATAAATTTGTCACCATTGGTTCTTTGGAGGAAAAGATTGATGAAATGATCGAAGATAAAAAGAAACTCGCCGGGGCGATCGTGGGAGCCGATGAATCTTGGCTGAGCGAATTAGATAATGATACCTTCAAGAAATTAATTGCCTTGAATAAAAACGCAATTATGGAGTAGAAAAAATGGTAAAATCTAGTCGGACATGGTGGGGACAAAAGTTTATTCAGGCTTTGGAGACTTTCATCGATACAGGCAGATTGCAACGGGGCAGATCCTATGCTGGGGAGAGTCGGATTCTGCATTTTGATATTGTCGATGATGTCGTCACAGCGATGATTCGAGGCAATGTTAATCCTTATTTTGGAGTTTATAAAGAACCGAAGTATTTTGTCGAAGTTGCCCTAACTAAGATTGATGCTGATGACTGGGCAGAGATTATTAAAAATATGTCTTCTAAGGCAAGTATTGTGGCGAAATTATTAATCAATGAAGTTCCAGAAAATATTGAAAATAGTTTTGTTGGTGGGCAACATTTATTGCCCCATAGTCACAAAGACTTTCAAACAAAATGTACTTGTCCAGATTTTTATTCCGGTGCCTGTAAGCATGTGGCAGGATTATCTTATCGCTTGGCAAAGGAACTGGATCAAAATCCTTTTTTACTATTCGAGTTGCGGGGGTTATCAAAGGATGACTTACTAGAAGAATTAGCAAAATCATCCCTCGGCAGAATTTTAGCCACAGAATTAGGTAATTCCCCATCCCGCAAACCAGAACCTAATGCTACTTATTTTACCAAGCCAGAAACTATTCCTTGTCCTGAAACACCGACTCTGAAACAATTTTGGCAAGGACAAAAACGCCTACCCCAAACTATTCCTTTGGCTACACCGAGTAGCGTGTCAGCGATCGTCGTCAAGAAACAAGGAGATTATCCGCCTTTTTGGCACAAAGATAAGTCATTTATTGAAACTATGGAAGAGTTGTACGATCGAGTTAAAACCAAAAATTCTGCTCTACTCTAGAAGTCTTGCTATCCAAGATTAAGCTGTCTAAGATTAAGGTGAAATATTATGATTAAAACTCTAAACTTATGGCAAATACAGATAGCCTTACGATCGAAAATTTAGACGATGCCCTCAAAGCTAAACTACAAGTTAGAGCGGTGAGGGCTGGGCGATCAATAGAAGAAGAGGCTCGAATTATTCTCAAAACTGTTTTGGAAGAAAATCCGTCACAAAATTTAGCAGAAACAATTCATCAACGGTTTGTAGGGCTAGGTGGTTTTGATTTGCCGCCGATCGATCGAGCAGAAGGTGATGCTCAATCCCTATTTGAGGACTTATGATTATCCTTGATACTAATGTGATCTCAGAGTTTATGCGTTTACTACCTGACCCTGCTGTAATGGCTTGGGTAGGTCAACAAGAAATTCCAGAGCTTTTTATCACAACAATTACACAGGCTGAGGTCTATTATGGCTTGGCACTGTTACCTTTCGGGAAACGAAGACTTGAGTTGGCAAGGGCTGTGCATCAAGTATTCGAGCAAGATTTTCAGCAACGAATATTGTCGTTTGATAGTGCTGCTGCAATGGAGTATGGAACACTGGCGGCATCACGGCGACAGAGCGGGAAACCTGTATCCCAAGCAGATACTCAAATTGCAGCGATCGCTCAAGCCCAAAATGCTGTATTGGCGACTCGTAATATTGCGGATTTCCGGGACTTTGGGTTAGCTTTGGTCAATCCTTGGCAACTGGAGAATAGCTAATACCAGCAAGGTCGGCAAGGCACACTCCACAATAGAAGAAAAGTTTTTCGATATCTATTAGGCTAGGCGGCGACTAATTCTGGCTGCTTAGATACCTTCGCCATCGTTCTGCCCACGGCTGTGGCTACGGGTTGGAGTTCGTGGACGAGTTGTACCATCGCTTCTAGGGAAAGGGCTTGGCGAGCATCGGAGACTGATTCTTCTGGAATTGGGTGACATTCAATGATTAACCCATCGGCTCCACAGGCGATCGCCGCCTTTGCCAAGGGAGCTACTAATTCTCGTTTTCCAGTAGCGTGGGAAGGATCGACAATGACAGGGAGGTGAGTGAGTTGTTTGAGAACGACGACACCGCCTAGGTCTAAGACATTCCGAGTATAGGAATCAAAGCTCCGGATCCCCCGTTCACACAGTACTACTTGGGAATTGCCATGACTGAGAATGTATTCCGCCGCCATCACAAATTCTTCTAGGGTTGCTGCTAAACCCCGTTTGAGGAGAATCGGTTTATTTACCTGTCCCAACTCCTTCAGTAGATCAAAATTCTGCATATTCCGGCTGCCTACCTGCAACATATCCGCATGGGCGGCGATCGCTTCAATTTGGGAAATCGCCATCACTTCTGTCACTACCGGAGTTTCGTAGGTCGATCGCACTCGATCGAGAATTTCTAAGCCCTCATTGCCCATACCTTGGAAAGCGTAGGGAGAAGTGCGGGGTTTGTAGACTCCGCCCCGGATGGCTTGGACTGGGGCGGCTTGGAGCTTTGTTGCCACCAGCTCCATCTGGGCTTGGCTTTCTACGGTGCAGGGCCCGGCGATCACAATAATCTGCTGTCCGCCGATCGCCACTTGGGGTGATAGGTTCACGATCGTTTGCTGGTCTGGGCTAGAAAGGCTAGCGAGTTTGGCGTTTAACATGGAAGGAACTCCTTGAATTGGGTAGTGAATTGGGGTTGAATTGATAATTTGCGTTACGGAGATAAATCAGAGGTGAATTACCAGAGGAGATTGAGCATCATGACAAAAAAATTAACCCAGAACTGTTCTAGTTCCGGGCTTGATCACTCAACATTGAGATACGACTTTACCTACCCGGAATTATTCCCGTGCCAAAAGTAAAAGCCATAAAAAAAGTTGAGAGCGGTATTAGCCATGATGGGCTGATAAAACCTTGAAGTTTTTGGGGAGTAAACTGTAGCTTTTATGAAGCTGGAAAAACTGCGTAGTCAGTTTAACAATTAGAGTTGGAGTTGATAGATGTGTAATAGAGACATAGAGCAGTTTTGGAGACTGCTAACTAGGAATTTATATCCTAGATGATGACTTGATTAATAAGCATCAAGTAACCTTAGACACAACACTAACAAACCCCATTAACTTCGTCAAGCCCATTCTAGAAAAAAATCAACATACTATAATATTCAGTGTTTGTAAGTAGAAAAAATACTTAAATTCTCTCAATTCAACCTGAATCTGGCGCAAATTTCCCATGAATAATCTCACTCGGCGACGTTTCATCATCGGCACTGGCTTAACCGTAGGCTTTGCTGCCGCTGCCCATCCCACCTTCGCTCAGGTAATCACCACCGATTCTATTGGTTTAACCGCCGGGGCTGTGCGGATCCCGACTGCTAGCGGCGAGATTCCCGGCTACCGAGCCATGCCCGCCACAGGAAGCAGTTTCCCGATCGTGTTGGTAGTCCAAGAAATCTTTGGAGTCCATGAGCATATCCAAGATGTGTGCCGTCGGTTTGCCAAGTTGGGCTACTGTGCGATCGCTCCAGAAATGTTCTTCCGTCAAGGGGATGTGTCTCAACTCACGGATGTTCAACAAATCATTGGCACGGTGGTGTCTAAGGTTCCCGATGCTCAGGTCATGTCTGACCTCGATGCTGCCGTCGCTTGGGCTGCGGCTTCTAGTCAGGGCGATCGGAGCAGAATTGGGATCACGGGTTTCTGTTGGGGTGGCAGAATTACATGGCTCTATGCTGCTCACAATCCCTCGATCAAGGCTGGGGTTGCCTGGTATGGTCGCCTGGTGGGAAATAGTACGGAGCTTAATCCCCGTCACCCGATCGACATTGCCCCGACCCTCACGGTTCCTGTCCTAGGGCTTTATGGTGGCAATGATACCGGGATTCCCAATGATACGGTGGCAAGAATGCAGCAAGCTCTAGCAACTGGCAGGAGTGGCTCAGATATTCTCCTCTACCCCGCCACCCCCCACGCTTTTCACGCCGATTATCGTCCCTCCTACCGCAAGGAAGAAGCAATGGACGGCTGGCGCAGATTGCAAGCATGGTTTAAGACTCATGGTTTGTAAGCTCTAAATTAGAAGTTACTTAGTTCTGTCTTGCTAAGTTCTCTTATTAAAAATTCTTAATCTTTTGAATAAATCATTTAAAATTTCTATCTGCATTGCCATAGGGAGAATTAAAGATTCTTATTTACCAAGGGAGTGGCTAGAGCTTTATCACCTAACTTGATTCACCTTTTAATTTCTTTCTATATTCTGCTTTAGATTCTTCCTCTATAGCGTTTAGGGCAACTTCATAACTTTGAGCAAAGCTAAATTTAATTTCTCCTTTATTAGCATTGTTAGGAACGCTCATATTAATAACTACTACTCCGTCAGTTGGGTTTTCAATACTGCGGATAAATAGCTTAAGACCTTGATTTGCAGATTTTAATTCTTTAAAGGCTACACCAAAAGCCTTCCAGTTAACTTGTTTTTGAAAGATGAGATCAACACTATCTAAAACTTCTGCAAACAAATTGATAAATTCTCCTCCAGCAAATTCTCCACTACTGGGACAGCGCTCATGGGTTTCATCTTCAGAGTCAACTTCTTCCAAAATATAAAAGAATCTAACATCCACATCATCTAGTTTGGTAGTGTTATGAATAGTCCATGCTTCTAGGCAAGCTCCAGTTAAATAAGCGTTGGTAAAATCTGTGCCGATCGCTTGAACTTTAGTTAGATTTGCCCCTTCTAAATTAGCTCTTTGTAAGTTGGCTTGACTAATGTTTGCTTCCTTCAAATTAGCTTCGTTGAGATTTGCTCCATCAAGATTAGCTCCTTGAAGATTTGCCTCAACATAGGATTTTTTGTAACCATTACCGCTAACAAGTAATTCTCTCACTGCCTTTTTAGCCAAGATAGAATTATCAACTCTAGATTGATCGAGTTTCTTAGCTTCTTTCCAGCAAGTATTGGTAAGATTAGCTCCTAGAAAGTCAGTATTCTTCAGAGTTGCATAGGAAAAATTAGCATTAGTTAAATTAGCTCCACGAAAGCTTGTACCCCCTACAATAGCGCAAAAGGTAATTCCAGGAACACGAATAGAATCATATGTATCATCTCCTGCTAAAGCAACCCAAGCAAAGTAAAAACCTCCTGCGATCGTCACCACCATTACCCATCCTCCTATAAATCCTGCTCCTATTAAAGCTCCTACCATTGCTCCTTTTATCGTTGCCGTTACTATCACCGCTATTACTGCTATTGCTACTAAAAATCCTGTTACTATTACTGCTGTCACTCCTGCTATTATTCCTGTCGCCGCCACTGCTATAGCTACCGCTACGACTCCTGCTACTGATAATCCTCCTATTATTGCTACTCCTAAGAATAAAACTACTCTTGCTCCTGCGGCTAAACCTTGGTAGATAGTGATAACAAAAAATATTATCAATAATATTAAACAAAGAACTCCCAAAATAACACTGTATATCTTGAGACTATCGCTATTAAAAGAAAAGATGATTAAAACACCAGTTAGTGTGGCAAATATGCCTGACAGTATAGATAAAAATAATGAAAATATAAGTAGAAAAATTGCTTGGTGGAGTTGTAATCCAGCCTTGGCATGGCTGAAGTTTGCCTCATTGAGGTTCGCACCAGTAAAGTCTGTTCCTCGGATGTCGGCATATATAAAGTTTGCCCCCGTAAGGTCTTGATTCTTGAATGAGCGACCTTGGAGATTTATATGGGAGAAATCTTGAGACATATTTATATTAGTGATTTTTTACTTAAATCATAATACTTATTGAACCTACATGCAATTAGTTATAGCCAATATACACCAAGTATATATTTAAAGAGTTTTAACCAAGACATTTTACAGGAAAAACATCAAAATCAAGAAAGATGAAGGGAATTTTCCAGTGGTTTTATTATCCGATCGCAAATATGCGCTGACTTTGGATGAAAAATTTACTACAGACCTGATTAATTTCCCCGGTTTCACAGTTACAGTCGGGAAAAAGCCAGCCGATATTCCTTACAGTGAATAATCAAGATTCTTTAGGTAGAAATTTTATGCTGATTTTAGTCATTCTGATTAATCCAACGATATTTCTCCACCCCAGCGCTCTTGGGGCAGGAAGGCTCGATCGAGGGGAATGGGGGCGACGGGTTTCGTGAGGGTAAACTCCCCAGCGAGAATCCATTTTTTCAGTTCTTCGGCGACTTGCAGCGATCGAGCAATACTCGCCAAGGGAGCCACCCGGATTGTTTTGCCATTGAGGGTGATTTTCCCAGATTTTAGCTGAGCATAGGTAACCAAGCCAAAGGTAGGGCGCACCCGGCGAGGAATGGAAAAATCGACCACTGGAGCCACCACGTCTTGATCTTGCACAGCACAATAGCGAATTACTTCTGGATTGAGCACAGGCAAAGGAACCCCCACCCCCCAACATCAAAAGAAGAGCCATAATTTTTGAAATAGCAGCCCCGTACCCACTGAGTATTCATGGCTTTGGCATCCCCAATCAAGGCTAAGGTCGCTGCTGGCCCAATGGGAGTGTGGTTTTCTAGACGCTTTTGCAAAGGAAAGTGTTGAGTTCCTTCCCAAGTTACGTAGCCGATCGCCCCCCCTAGGAAAATCCTTGTACCGATGCCAACTAGATTTAGGTCTGGGTCATTCAGCAGGGGGGAAATTGCGCCCGGATTGGAGTACACCGCATTGCCTAACTGGGGTTGCAGGGGGCCGAGGTAGGTAAACAAGGGACGATCGCCGCCGTTTACGCCGACAATAAAATTTTGGTATAAATTACGGGGATTGTAGAGATAAAACTGGTTGATTTTATTTTTAGTAATAGTGGTTTCTAGGCTAGAGCGGGGATAACAATCACTCACCTGCCCGATCGCCCGCAAGGTTACTGCCAGCCCCGCCACCAAATCCTCGATCACATGACCGCCGCCCCTTTCCCGAAACTCATCCCCATCCCCAGTTTCACAAAGCTGCGTCGCTCCCAAGTACAAATCCACCGCCCCAAACCCAGCGTAGGCCGCCACCCCATCGAGCCAACAGGAACGAATATTGATGGGCGGATCCGTATGTCCCAGATTGATCATGGCTCCCGAAGATTCCATGGGTTCAAAGGTTCCCGTAGTCACTACATCCACTTGGGCAGCGATCGCTTCATGGCCCAACTCTCCTACCCTTGCCTTCACCTCCGCCGCCGTCCACACCACCGCCTGTTTTTGAGTAATCTTTTCATTAATTTCCTCGATCGTCCGTAACCCTGACACCATATTCTCTCCCTAACCTAAGCAAAACTATTGACAAACAAGCTGGAGTAGGACAACGCCCTAGAGGATAAACTATACTGTTTTTAGGCATAATTTAGGCATAAGTTAAAATACTCCAGCCTTGCCGATTCAGGATTATTGCATCTTTTCAGAGTATCCTTGATGTTCCCATAATATTTTTTCTGGAATACTTTGTGTCTCCCAGCCATTCAAAATAATTCCTCCTGAATTAACTCTGAGTAGAGGAAATTATCAATAGTATTCTTGAGTATTCTTGCATGTTTTCTAAATAGTCGAGTTGATCATTCCCAAGTTTGTGCCCAAGGCTATTGGGTTTGAGGGACTTGGATTGAGGGTGTCAACTTGCCGGTTTTAGTTTGCAGATGTTAATTTGAGAGCATTAATTATCGAGGTACTCTCAACCTAAATTAGAATAGCGATAGTCCAGAAAAATCATGGTCAGGAGAGAGGGGATTTAAGTGGAGTTCCGTGATCTACCTAACTCAATTAGTGAGGTTTAATTTCTATGGGAGAACTTAGCCTGCGTATCCACATAGAAGGATTTGCAGAAAAAATTATCAAAGTAGATAAAAATCCTTTTATGATTGGGCGATTGCCAGAGTGCGATCTGCCCCTCATCTACATTGAGGTATCTCGTTATCATGCGAGGTTGAGTGGCTCCCATTCTGGAACTTGGATTATTGAGGATTTGGGTAGCACCAACGGCACAAAGCTGAACGACACGATTATTTCTGCACCCCAGAAGATCCGGGATGGAGATTTCTTGCAGATCGGGAATGTGGGTATATACGTGATGCTGGCAAAACCGCTCCGGGATGTGGCTCGTGATCGGTCTACGGAGGGTTTGACGATTATTCGGGATGTGAAGTATTTGCAGGAGCAGTGGTTACAGGCGGAGGATCCCGATGACCAGTCAGCAACTCCCGAACGGGCGATCGATCGCCTCAAGGAACTAGTCAATATTGCTAAAGCCCTAAACTCGGCGGAGTCCATTGAAGCAATTTTTTCTCAGGTGAAGGAAGTGGTGTTTCGAGAACTGAAGGATATCGATCGCTTGGCGCTGCTGGTGGATGTAACAGCTACAGGAAAGCTAGAACTGCTGAATGCGGCGGGACGGGATACTAGCCACGAAGTCAATATGATTGCTGACGACCAGTGGATCAGCCACACCATCTGTCAAGCGGTTTTTAATGATCAAATTGCCATCAAAACTGCCAATGCTCAGGTGGACGATCGCTTCCAAGGGGAAAACAGTATTCTCGCCAAAGGCATCTGTAGTGCCTTAGCTGTGCCGCTCTGGGATGAAAATAAAATCTTTGGAGTCCTCTACGCCGATGCGCCCTCCGCAATCCACTACTGGCACCAAGGCGGCGAGGAAGACCTGAGCTTTTTTTCGACCCTCGCCAATCTAGTGGCTTCGGCGGTACAACGCTGGCTCCTGACCCGGCAACTCCGCCAAGAAGAAACCATCCGCCGCAGTCTCGAGCGCTACCACTCCCCCTCCGTAGTGCAGCAGATGATGAAAACTTCTGGTTTGGTGGATAGCCGCATCGTGCCTGCCGAATTTGATATCAGTATCCTCTTTGCAGATATTGTCGGCTTCACGGCTCTATCTGAGCGCCTCAGCCCGAAAGAAATTTCTTCACTGCTCAATGCCTTTTTTGAGGAAATGCTCCAGGAGGTATTTATGGTGGGGGGAACCCTTGATAAGTTTATTGGGGATTGTATTATGGCTTTTTTTGGTGCCCCAGAACCTCAAGTTGACCACGCCCTCCGAGCGACCCAAGCTGCCCAAGGAATGCTCCGCCGCCTCGCCCGCCTCAATGCCCATCACGTGCTTTCGGAACCCTTGGAACTCCGGATTGCGGTGAATAGTGGCAAAGCGGTGGTGGGGGATTTGGGCAGTTCCCAACGGGTGGACTACACGGCACTGGGGGGAACCATTAACCTTGCCTCCCGCATGGAAGCTATCTGTCCCCAAGGAAAGTGTGTGGTCAGTGAAGCTACCTACAACCAGTTGGATAGTGCCAAAGAAAATTTTCAACTTCTGGGAGAGCATCGATTTAAGGGGATCGATCGACCGATTTTAATCTATGAAAGTATGATTACTTCGGCAATCTCTGTCGGCAAACCCCAAAGCCCACAACCAAGCCGCCGTCAACCCCCGCCGCCGCCCCCACCGCCCCAAATATCACCCCCAAA
>JAAUUE010000108.1 GCA_012031635.1 Coleofasciculaceae cyanobacterium SM2_1_6
GCCAGATAAATTTGGTAAGTAGCAGCGACATCTGCCTCATGGATATTATAGTTATTTTTCTCCAAATCCCCCGGATCCGGGGGAATCAAGACTTGACCGATGGGGTTGATGTAGGAAATTTTCCCTTGGGGATCGTGGACAGATACGCCTACGGGGATCGCATCAAGAAATTGCTTCAGCTGATTTTCTCGTTTTTTGAGTTCCGAAAAAAGTTTGGCATTGGTAATGGACATCACCGCCTGACTGGAGAGGACTTTGAGAATGGCAAGGCGCTGATTATCAAAAATTCCCCGTGCTAAGCTATTTTCTAGATAGATAATACCCATGATTTTGCCTTGGTGAACCAAGGGGGCGCATAGGAGAGATTTTACCTGTCGGCGCTGAATGTAGATATCTTGGGTAAAGTTCCCTTGGACACAGGCATTATTTTCGACGACATTTTTTCTGGTTTGCAAGACATGGTGGACGATCGACTCTGGTATCAATCCCACCAAAGGCAGAGACTGCAACACTTCCACCTCGTCGCCAGTCCCCGCCGCTTCAATTAACCACTGCCCCTCAGATTCCAGCAAGAGATAGCCCGTCTGTGCCCCGGCACTTTCGAGGAGAATCCGCATAAAAGTGATCAGGAGTTTGTCGAGTTCAATCTCGGCTCCGATCGCCTTTGCTGCCTTGAGGACAGTACCCATGTCCAAAATTTCGGCAATACTACTCCCGGTGGAAGTATTAATCGTGCCGGTAAAGAGTTCTTCGGCTTCAAAGTCAGTTTCGTCCGTTTGGGCCTGAGTTTCGGTGGCGAGGTCGTAGAGTTGTTGGGAGATGGGGATGCGATCGGCTCGATCGGCGGTTGCCAAGGGAAAATCTGGAAGCTGCCCCCGGACTAGCTCCACCAAACATCTTTCGAGATCCGCCCGGATTCCCACCGCACTCTGATAGCGAGATTCCACATTCTTTGCCAAGAGCTTCATCACCACATTGTTCAGGGCTGGGGGAATTTTGGGGTTTAGTTCTTGGGGGGGGCGGGGCTGTTTAGCTAAATGACAGTGGATGAGTTTGCTCGGCTCCGGGGAAGTGAAGGGCAGTTGCTGAGTCAGAAGTTGGTACAGAGTAACCCCAAAGGAATAAAAGTCTGTCCGGTAATCTAGAGGGCGATTAATTCTACCCGTCTGCTCCGGGGAAATGTGGGTCAAGGTTCCCTCCAATACCTCCGGGCTAGAGAGGTTGGGGTTCTGGCGAGATAGCACCGTGGCAATGCCAAAATCAATTAGTTTTAGCTGCTCAGTGTCAGGGTTGTAGACAATATTTGAGGTATTGAGGTCTTTATGAATGATATCTTTACGATGGATTTTGCCCACAATATCAATGATTTTGATGGCAATTTCTAGAATTTGGAAGAGGGTAAATTCTCGATGCTTTGTCCAATATTTCAGGGACTCTCCCCCAAAATCTTCGAGGACGAGGACTGGTTTTTGCTGTTTTTTCTGAAGTTCGTAGGATTTGATCACGCCCTCTAGATGGATCTGGCTTGTGAGGTGATATTCCCGTTGATAGTGGAGAATTTGTTTGGCTGTGGGATATTCAGCTTTGGGCAGCTTGAGGATCACAGGCAGTTGATCCCCGGTTCTGGTGGCTCGATAGACAAGGGAGTTGTTGTTCTCAGATATTTTCTGTTTGATTGTATAGTTAGCGATTTCTTGTGTCATTGTTACCTCCCAGAAGAATCCCAAACCTAATCAATTCCATCAATTTTGTCAATCAATTTTGTCAATCAATTTCGTTAATCTTGGTTATCAATTTTGGTTATCAATTTTGGTTATCAATTTTGCTGATCTAATCCCGATGCCCTGTGACAATGTAGGCAACTCGCTGTCCAATATTGGTGGCGTGGTCTGCCATGCGCTCTAGGTGGCGAATCACTAGGGCAAGGAGCAGGATGGGTTCGACGACACCGGGGACATCTCTTTGAAAAGCTAAGATTTGATAGAGACGATCGTGAGCCTCATCCACCGCATCATCAAGATTTTTGATCTCACTCCCAGTAGTTGCATCTAGATCCCCCAAAGCTACCAAACTTTTTGCCAGCATCGCCTGAGCATTATGGGACATTTCTTCTACCTCTGCCATGTAACTAGGGACAGGGTAGGGAAATAGTTTAACAGCTATTTCGGCTAAATCTTCAGCATAGTCGCCAATTCGTTCAATATCCCGCACCAACTGCATAAAAGCACTGAGCAATCGTAAATCTTGGGCGGCTGGTCCCTGTTTAGTAATTAAATTAGCACACTCCAATTCTATATGTCGGTAATACCGATCTACTTGGTCGTCTAGATCACTAATTTCTTTGACTACACTAAGATTCCGGTGAAATAGGGCTTCATGACTGAGGCGAAAAGAATTTTCTACGAGGGTTCCCATTCTCAATACATCCTGTTCCAGTCGCCGGAGCGATCGCTTAAACTGGGTAGCCTCAGACCCAAAATTTGAAAAAGATAAACTCATAATAATTAAAATATCAGTTGCAGCTGTGGAGAGGCAGACTGGTTAGGATTGAGTGATTTGGTGAATAGTTAGGTAACTAACTTATTGAATAGTTAGAGTTGAATAGTCAAGTAATTTATTGATTAATTTATGATGAGAATTTAGACATGATTTAGAGATAATTTAGAGATATGGCGATCCTAAATCATTAGACCTCCTACGTGAATGTAAATTATGTATATCAAACTATTAGAAACTCGTACTAAAAATGGATTTATGCAAGAAGTCTATTTACTAAATTAGATTGCTTCTGGTAGGTTATTTTACTCGCCGCAGGCGGGTGAAATCCTTTAGGAATGCTATAGAGATAATCAGAAGATGTTTTAGAAGGTCTTGGCGGTTGTAGATGCGTAGCAGCTTCTCGAAGCCTGCCCAGAAACTCAACGATCGACCCCCTAACGAAATCATTGACCAAACTTGCCTGAATTTAATTAAATTTACAGGTTCTTGGTTAAGACAAGTTAAGGAAAAGGCAAAAATTACGATTTCTTGATGATGGCTAGCTAAATTTGGGCAGAGTAATTTGTAGCCAAGCCCCGCCAGTTAAGGGATGGTTGCGAGCAGCGATCGCCCCCCCGTGAGCGAAAATAATCTGTTGGACAATCGCCAGCCCCAAGCCACTGCCCCCCAATTCATTGACAGCACCATGATGTTTGCGGGAGCTATCCCCCCGATAAAATCTTTCAAAGATATACGGAATATCCGCTTCATCAAAACCTTGACCAGAATCGATAATATTAATTTCAATATAATCTATTACCTCTGGATAATCTGCTCCCCCAGAGCTTATCCGTAATTCTGGAGATAAAGGCAAGGTCAGATCGGTCTTGCTAGGAGATAAATGCTTAGTTTTGATCTCTAGACAAATTTCCCCATGGGCGGGGCTGTGCTTAATACTGTTGTGGAAAAGATTGAGAAATACCTGCTCTAGCCGGGTGGGATCCACTTTTATGTGGACGGGATCAGGGATATCGACTTGGAGCATAATGCCTTTTTTTTGCACCAGAGGAGAAATGCTCTGCCAGATATCTTGGGCGAGGCTACCAATTTCTACATTCTGGGGTTGGAGAGTTTGCAGGGGGTCTTTTTCTAGCTGACTAAGTTCTAACCAGTTCTGCACTAGGTCAATGAGGCGCTTGGTTTGCTGGGACATTTGTTGGAGCCAGCGTTGCTCGGCGGCGGGGATGCGATCGACCAGAAATTCAGTAACAAGATGAATGGAAGTTAGAGGGGTGCGGAGTTCGTGGGCAAGGTCACTAAACCATTGATTGCGAGATTGTCGGAGTTCCCGGAGAGTTTGTTGATTTTGGATAAAGACCCCAACTTGACCATGGGGCAGGGGCAGACTAGAGGCACAGCAGAGGATCGATCGCACCTCCCGCATCTGGGAGCCTTCCAAACAAACGGGGTGAAATACCCATTCTTTTACCTCTGGGGATTGGCGATCGCGGGTCTGGACAATTAGCTGGTCCAGCTCGTAGGAATGGACTAACTCCAGGATTAATCTTGGTCTTGTGGGCTGCCAGCGCTGAATGTTGAGGATTGCTAGGGCTTGCTGATTACAGAAGATTAAGCGATCTTCCTCATCCACCTGCAAATACCCCACGGGGGCGGCCATGAGTAATTCTTCGTTGATTTTCAGCTTGTGAGCTAATTTCTCTTGATAGCGCAGACTTTGGTGAATAGCTCGCCGGAACCTAGATATCAAAGAAAAAGCGGCAATATCCTCGCTATCAACATTTTGGAGTTCAGAAACCAACTGAATAATTTTCTGAGTTTGCTTATATTGATACCAGAGAAAAAAACTAGAGGCGATCGCCACTCCCAAAAGAAATTGCCACATTACCCTTCTCCAGCTCTTGTACTTGTTGGGCTGATAGACCCATCACTTGGGCGACTTGGGCGATCGTCATGCCCCCTTGTCGTAATCGGACTACCGCTTGCTGTAACTGAAGTAAAGCCTGATCAGCCTGTTGTTGAGCTAGCTCAGCCCGTTGCCGTTCACTCTCAGCTCGTTGATGTTCACTCTCAGCTCGTTGCCGTTCACTCTCAGCTAACTCAGCTAACTCTACAGAAGAAAGAAACTTTTTGCCATCAGGACGATAAATTTCCAGTCCTGCCCCAGAATCTCCTCCCCCTCTAAACTGAATCCCTAATCTAGGGCTGATCCAACCTTGTAAACTAGGAATTGTTACTAGGTTCTGTTCTTGACGTAGCCATCCTTGTAGTATGTTGGTATCTGGATCGTAGATATAATATTCTTCCACGCCGTAGGTTTGATAGAAACCAAGTTTGATAGCCATCTCTTGAAGCCCTTTTTTGGTTTTGTTGCTGGGAGATAGAATTTCAAAAACCACTTGGAGAGGAATACCTGCTTCCTGCCACTGCCGATAGGAACCTCGTTGACCCTTAGGTCGCCCAAAAACAACCATGACATCTGGGGCTTGAGATCGCAGGGTAAAATCTTCGGGGATGGGTTTACTTGCTTCTATGGGATACCACAGTAAGTCCGCCGCAATAAAGATATCTGGCTCTGAGGCGAAAAGGATTTCTAGATTCTCTTTCACCATGACGATCCAGCGATACTGTTCAGTATTCTCAGCCATAGGTTTGCCATCACTTTCTGGATACAAATCGAGTTCTGTGGCGATCGACTGATCCCAATCTGCGATCGTATTATCTGTCAGTAATGGAGCCATAGAATTTACCTCTGGATGAAAACTAAACTCTAACAGTTTTTAGCAATTGCAGGGCTATAACTAACCAAACCGATAACCAAAGCCCCGGACAGTTACGACATACTGGGGTTGGCTGGGATCTAATTCTAGCTTTTCTCGGAGCCAGCGGATATGCACATCCACGGTTTTGGTGTCGCCCATGAAATCTGCCCCCCACACCTGCTCAATGAGCTGCTCCCGTGACCAGACGCGGCGGGGATAGCTCATAAATAATTCTAGGAGCTTAAATTCCTTCGGCGAAAGACTAGCTTCTTCGCCCCGGACACTGACCCGGCATTCCCGCGGGGAGAGGGTGACATCTTTGAACTGGAGTACCGGAAATTGCTCTGGGGTAGTCAGGCGCTGACGACGGAGAAGCGCCCGGCAACGAGCTACCAATTCTTGCATACTAAAGGGTTTGGTCAGGTAATCATCGGCTCCGACTTCTAAGCCCAAGACTCGATCGCCCTCACTCCCCCTAGCACTCAAGATCAAAATGGGTACTTCGTTTCCTTGATAACGTAACAACCGACACAAATCTAAGCCATTAATCTGTGGCAGCATGATGTCCAAGATGACAAGATCAAAGGCAGCTTCCGTAAAATCAACTACTTTCCCTTGATAGTCGGGCTGGAGGATGCCCAGAGCCTGATTACCATCATTAGTTGTTGCGACCTCATAGCCTTCTTCCCGCAGAGCCAAAGCCACCATTTCCCGAATTAGCTCTTCATCTTCTACCACCAACACCCGGTTCTTTGGTCCCGTAGATACGGTTGGTTTGGTTCTAGGCAATTCTAGGCTAAGCATAAAATTATAAAAATTATCAAAGATTATTTGTAGAGTTTCTACATCAATATCTACACTAAAAGGAACCCTTTAAGCAAATATTTTTGTATGTTATTACATTTAAGCACTTGGACAGAGGTAGAACTCTATCTAACTCAATCTAAGGGTATAATTATTCCCATTGGTTCCACAGAGCAGCATGGTCCGACGGGTTTAATTGGCACTGATGCCATCTGTGCCGAGGCGATCGCCAAGGGAGTCGGTGAACACGCCCAAGCCTTGGTTGCCCCTACCATTAATGTTGGCATGGCTCTCCATCACACTAGCTTTCCCGGCACCATCAGCCTCCGCCCCAGTACCTTGATCCTTGTGATTCGCGACTATCTCACCAGTTTAACTAAGGTGGGATTCCAGAAGTTTTTCTTTCTCAATGGTCATGGTGGCAATATTTCCCCCCTCAAAGCTGCCTTTGCAGAAACCTACGAATACCTGATAGATCTGCAAATTCCCCAAGCCGATCGAGTCCAGTGCCGCATTGGTAATTGGTTTATGGGTGGGGGGGTGTACAAACTAGCTAAGGAACTCTACAGCGATCGAGAAGGTTCCCACGCGACCCCCAGCGAAGTCGCCTTGACACAATACCTCTACCCCGAAGCTATCAAACCAGGAGAACTAGACGCTCCGGCTACAGGCTATAGTATCTACAGTGCTGCCGATTTCCGCCGCCGCTTTCCCGATGGACGAATGGGTTCCCATCCCAACTTGGCAATCCCGGAGCATGGGCAGCAATTTTATGAGTTAGCAGTAAAGGAATTAACCCAAAGTTATCTAGAATTTCTCGCTGCCGAGTAGTGTAGGAAATAGTCCCACATAGTTAGGAAATTAGGAATGCTACAAAATAAAGAACGCGCCCCTCGTAACCGCACAATCACTTTGAATCTGGAAGAACAAACTAAATATAAAAATAGACTCCTGTGCCTAGAGCAGCCTATGCAATTACCAGAAGTTATTAATCGCACAATTCATCAAGACTTATTTGCAATTTTTGATTTTCTCCCCAAACAATCCGTTGATTTACTATTTATTGACCCACCCTACAACTTAAATAAAACCTTCAACGCCAGCAACTTCAAGAAGCAAGCCCTAGATACCTATGCTGATTGGCTGGATGCTTTTCTAGCGGAGCTTGAAGTTCTCCTGAAACCTACTACTTCCATTTATATCTGCTCAGATTGGCAATCTTCCCCGCAGTTTTTGAAGCTATTAAAGCCCGCTTTCAAGTCCGCAATCGGATTACGTGGGAACGGGAAAAAGGACGTGGAGCTAGTAAAAATTGGAAAAACTCCTCCGAGGATATTTGGTTTTGTACGGTGTCCGATAACTATACTTTTAATGTAGAAGCAGTCAAGCTGAAACGGAAGGTAATAGCCCCCTATACTGTCAATGGAACTCCCAAAGACTGGAATAACACAGAAGCAGGAAATTATCGCCTAACTCATCCATCGAACCTCTGGACAGATTTAACAATTCCTTTTTGGTCTATGCCAGAAAATACCGATCATCCTACCCAAAAACCAGAAAAATTAGTTGCTAAGGTGATTCTGGCGAGTTCTAATCCGGGGGATGTGATTTTTGATCCGTTCCTTGGTTCTGGAACAACTTCTGTGGTTGCCAAGAAATTGGGTAGACAATATTTTGGTGTGGAACTTGATGAAATGTATGCTTGTTTAACGGAGAAACGTCTCGAGATTGCTGAGACTGAACCGTCTATTCAGGGGTATTCTGAAGGGGTATTCTGGGAAAGAAACACATTCAAAACACAATAAGATTTTCTAGATTTGGGAGACGCATGAGACGGCGAGATTTTTTAGAAGGGATAGGTTTGACGACGATTTTCTGGGGACTGGGGCAGCACCACCAAGCTGCTACAGCCTCTCTCCTATCAAACCAATGGCAACGCAACCCCGCCGCCCAAAAGTTTGCTCTGTTGGTCGGGATAAATAGTTACTCTCAGGCGCAGATTCCCGACTTAGCTGGCTGTGTCACTGACCTAGAAATGCAGAGCCAATTGCTGAGATATCGCTACGGGTTTGCTGAGGAGAATATTTTTAAGCTGGCGGATCAGGAGGCGACGGGAGATAATCTTCGATCGACCCAAGCAGAGTTAACTAAGCGGCTCCAAGCTGGAGATCTATTAGTGGGGCATTTTAGCGGCTATGGCATGGAGGATAGAGGGGGCAAGGCTCTAGTTTTGTTTGATGAAATTTTGCCTTTGACTATGTGGGGAGATTGGCTGCGATCGCTCCCCACCACCTACATAACTACCATTCTTGATACGAGTTTCACTCCTGTTTCTCCCTCTGCTATTTCGACCCTGCAATCCCGTTCTCTGCCTAGGTCGATCGTCCAATCAATTACCCAATCAATTACCCAATTAATTACCCAATCAACATCTGATCTCACACCCTCCCCACTATCAACTCCGGTTTCAACTCCGGTTTCAACTCCGGTCTCAACTCCGGCAGCTACCTCTCCCTTAAGCATCGACTCCAATTCCGCCGCTACTCCCCTATCCCTAACTAGCCCAAATTCCGAATCCATGCCGACTCAGGGTAAACCCCCAGTCTTAATCCCCAAATCTTCCCCGAACTCTCTCCAAGAATTACCGCCAAGGTTATTGAATATGACTCCAGAGCTACCGGGGATCGTTGTCCGGGCGACGGCGATCGATCAACCAGCCATGGAGAAATCTTGGGATGGCTTTAGTGCGGGTTTATTTACCTATGCTTTTACCCAAACCCTTTGGCAAGTCACAAGTCAAGAAAATTCCCCAAGTTTGCAAGGGAATCTCGATCGAACAAGGAAAAATTTAGAAGCGGCGATCCCCGGCGGTGAGGCGACCCAAACACCAACTTTCCTTGGTAAATCCCCCTCAAGCCCCTTTCTTGTCCCACAGGAATTAAACTCCCCGGCGGCGGGGTTGGTGACAGCGAGAGAAGGGAATAATGAAGCGGCGACTCTATGGCTGGGCGGATTGCCGAGTCAGGTGCTTGCCCACTACGGTGTAGAGTCTCTGCTGCGGGTAAGTCCGGGGATTTTTGGGGCTGACCCTAGGCTGGATGGGTTAGATGGGTTAGATGGTTTAGGTAAGGCAAAGGGGATAGGGTCTCCAGTAAATTCTTCAGTAAATTCTCCCCCAGATACTTTATTACAAGTAGTCGATCGCAATGGATTAACTGCTAAAGCAAAAATAATTTCTCTAGCCAATCCCGTCTCCACAGATACTTCCTCCACAACTATTCCCAAAGCTGGCAGCCTTGTGCAGGAGTTAGTCCGGGTGTTGCCCCGGAATCTCACCTTGGAGGTGTTGCTCGATCGACATTTATCCAGAATTGAGCGGGTTGATGCCACCAGCACCTTTGCCGGCATTCGCCATGTTTCTCTAGGGAAAATCTCTGGGGATTATTTATTCATAGCCCAAGACCAAAGCTATGCCCTAAGTACGATCGGTGGAGATTTGCTGCCTGAGACTAAAGGACAAACTGGGGAGGCGGTGAAGTCGGCTGTGGGGAGATTGAAAGGACAGTTAAGTAGTCTGTTGGCACTGAAATTATTGTATTTAACTGACCACCAAAGCCCAGAATTGCTGGGGTTGCAACTTAACAACACGAGTATTGCGAACACTGGCAACAATGATCAAAGTAGTCAGGATTCCCCAAGTAGGGGTGTCCCTCGCCAATACCTGCTGGAAAATACGAGCGATCGCCCCCTGTGGGGTCTGATTTTCTCCCATACTCCCGATCCCCAACTCTGGTTACTTCCTAGCTTAAATCCTCCACTGGAGACTATTCCCAACTTTGGAGTCTATGAATTGCCACCCCAAACCAAGGTCTCGATCGACCTCCCAGCCAAATTCACCACTGCCTACGGAATTTTTAGCTCTCAGCCTCTCCAGCAAACTAGCAACACTCTCGCCGAAATGCACCCAGAACTGACCACCGCTGCCCCCATTCCCCAAAAACTTAAGCTATCTAACCCCCTAAAAGTCATAGAAACCCTATATCAAGACCTCCAAGCAGCAAATCTAGACAAATTCCCCGTAACCTTTAACTCCAGTGACAGCTATATTTTTGACATCAACACTTGGGCAACCTTTTTGCTTTGAAGTTTATGGGGTAAGATACAAACATTAAATATAGATTGTCGTTAGTTTGCTACAGTTACTACTTTTTTATGGTTACCAACTCCGACAGTGCATCCGATAGTGCAGATAATCACGAGCCTACTGTCTCGCCAAATTCAGCAAATTCGTCAAATTCCTCAGCTTCATCAACTTCTGCCAATGCTTCCGCCCCGGTTATTGTCCGCAACATGGAAATAGATGATCTAGCTCCAGCCTTTCATCTGGGGGAATCTTTGTTTACCAGTGATCTCTACCCTTATCTATACAGAACTTGGGAAGAATGGGAAGTAATTGGTTTCTACAATACCGACCCAGAATATTGCCTTGTTGCCGAGATCGATGGACATTTGGCGGGGTTCATTTTAGGGACGGTGATTAGTAAAGCTAGTTGGAATTATGGCTATATTACTTGGCTAGGAGTCAGTCACGATTTCCAGCGCCGGGGCGTGGCCGGGAAACTTTTTGACAAATTAGTGGAGCGGATGATCGAGGAAGGGGTAAGATTTATGCTCCTCGATACAGACCCAGCCAATACCGCCGCAGTTAAGTTTTTTACCAGCAAAGGCTTTGGCAACACAAGGCAGCATGTTTATTTATCTTTGAATCTGAGTAAGCATGAATACTACGGCAGAATTATTTCCTATGAACGGGACAAGGCAGAACGGGCGAATCCGTGGCGATCGAGACGCAGACATACCTAGATTGAGGGTAGTTAAGGTGAAAAGTCAGACTAAATCTATAGCAAAGAAAGACATAGCTAGGACAAAATAAGAGTTGCGAAACCCCCGCAGTGCGGGGGTTTCGCAACTTAAACTTTCTTCACCATCTCGGTCTTTGCTATATATTATTTATTTAATATTTTTTTAACTTTTCTTGCTAGCATTCCCTAGTTTTTCACTTTTATGATCTAAATTTATGAATGCCCTTATTATTTTGATCAAAACTTGGCATTAATAAAAGCAGGGTTAGCCTAGACAAGATTAAGAATATCAGGGTTAGCCTAGACAAGATTAAGAATATAAGGTGAAATTTTTCCGTGCCTTATAATTCCGACTAACCTCAGGTATTTTATTGCTTATGTCTAACTCCCTCACCCTCAATCAATATACACCTGATAATAGCCTCTTGCTGTCCTTGAGAGAGGCTCAACTCCGAATTATTTTTGAAACAACCCAAGATGCGATCGTGATTACCGATAACCAAGGGCGGTATCTAGATGGCAACCCTGCTGCTTGTCAATTGTTTGGCTTAGAGAAACCTCAACTATTAGGACGCTGCATCCTTGAGTTTACAGAACCTAGTCTTAATTTTCCGCAAAATTGGCAAGAATTTTCTGCCCCAGAAAACAGGCTAGACGAGTTCCAGATCCTGCGACCAGATGGGGAGATGCGGATTGTGGCATACATAGCAGGGATGAACTTTTTACCCCATGGTCACCTATCAATAATCCGAGATATTACCGAGCAGAAACAAGCCCAAGAGCGGGTTACGGCCCTAGAAAAGTTATTACAAGCCACAGAGGTTGTTCACCCGATCGACCACCCAGAGTTACAGACAGTGAGGCAAAAAAACGAGGCAGAACTAGCTTACTTCCAAAAAATTACCCGTTATATCCCCGGAGCTATCTACCAATTTACCCAGTCCGCCGATGGACAGATGAGCTTACCCTACGCCAGCGAGGGATTCAAGGCAATTTATGGGATTTCCCCTGAAGCAGTCCGGGAAGACGCTACTTTATTTTTGGCGCAGCTACATCCCGATGACTATGCCTCGACGATCGCATCCATTGCTGAATCCGCCGCCCATCTGACCCGCTGGTATTGTGAATATCGCATCTGCCGAGACGGGGAAGTATTTTGGTTATTAGGAGAGGGCACACCCCAAAGGGATGCTGATGGCGGCACTACTTGGTATGGCTATATTCGAGATATTACGAACCAAAAAGCCAAGGAAGCCGACCTTGCTAAACTCAGTAGATACCTCAAAAAAACCCAAGAAGTTGCCAAATTAGGTTACTGGGCTTATCATTTGGCGACGGAAAAACTTACTTGGTCGGAGGAAGTTTTTTCTATCTTTGGGGATGACTCCAGATCAAGGAGAACCCGACCTGAAGAATCATCTCCAACAATTTCACCCCGACGATCGAGCTTTTTCCTAGAA
>JAAUUE010000109.1 GCA_012031635.1 Coleofasciculaceae cyanobacterium SM2_1_6
AAAGGAATTGCTGCCTCTCATAACGCAGGTGTTGTACATAGAGACTTAAAACCTAGCAATATAATGTTTGTTGGAGATTTCAATCTATTGGAATTAAAATTACGGACTTTGGTATAGCTAAGATGGCTGAGGCAGAAATTTCATCTGGTTTAGAAGAATTAGATACAGCCTCTATTTCTACTTCAAAAACTTTTGTTGGTGCTCTACCATATATGGCGCCTGAAATGTTAGACAAGTCTCGAAATGCAGGAAAACCAGCAGGAAAACCAGCAGATATATGGTCTCTTGGAGCGATGATGTATGAATTAATAAGTGGACAAAAGCCATTTGGTGTTGGTATAATAGCTGCTCGTAATATTCTTGAAGACCCTGCACCTCAAAAACCTAGTTTCATTGATAGAAAACTTCAGTTTCAATCCCTTGGAAATGAGTTATATAAATTAATTTTTGAATGCTTGAATAAAAATCCAGAATATCGTCCAACTGCGGATAGCCTAGTGCAACAGTGTGAAAAACTTTGCTATCCGGTTGTTGAACGTTCAACTGGCAAGTGTAGTTATTTACATCCGAAATATGATTGGGGATTTATTCAAAGCGATAGTGGAGATGAAATATTTTTCCATTTTGATAGTGTTTATGGGGATAAGCCAGTTGTTGGGAGTCGTGTTTGTTTTTCTGCATTTCTAGGAGTACCAAAGCCACGAGCACATCCTGTAGTTGTTATTAAAGACATAGGTAACTCATGACTTACTCGTTTTATTCAAATAATTAAGAATTTTACTCAGGTTTGCCTATAAAATCCATTTTGCCTAGCTCTACGCCGTTGTGTCTGAGGATATTGTAGGTAGTAGTGACATGAAAATAAACATTGGGCTGGACAAAATATAGGAGATAGGGTAATCCAGTAAAGGTCATGGTTACGCCACGGATGGGAAGCTCGATCGATTTTTCTTCCGAGCCATCAATTTGTTCTGGGGTTAAGGTTTTTAGGAACGTAATGGTTTTTTGGAGGCGATCGAGCAACTCCGGGAAAGTAGTTTCCTGATCCTCAAACTTCGGTGGTTCCACCCCTGCAAGCCTTGCCGAGCCATTTTTTGCCATATCCGTAGCGATTTGGACTTGTTTCACCAGAGGGTACATATCAGGATATAGTCTACTATTGAGCAGTACCGCCGGATCAATCTTCTTGGCTTCTGCATGGGCAGCACCTTTTACCAAAATCGCCACAAGATTAGTCAAAGAACGAACCAGCACGGGGATTGTGGCTTGATACATGGAAATTTGCATAAAATCTTTTCCTAAATTTTGAGTTGTTGAGCTTATTATCCTATGAAGTTGTTGTTTATCTGTAGCCGGAACCGATTACGTAGCCCCACGGCTGAGGCGGTGTTTAGTGAATATCCCGGACTGGAGGTAGATGCGGCGGGACTCGATCGAGATGCCGAAAACCCCTTAAGCAGCGAGGCAATTCAGTGGGCAGAGATTATTTTTGTGATGGAGCCAGCCCACCGCCGGAAATTGTCCCAAAATTTTCAACCTTGGCTCAAGAATAAACGAGTAGTATGTCTCAATATTCCTGATAATTATGAATACATGGACTCAGCCCTAGTGGAGCTACTCAAGAAAAAAGTATTACCTTTGTTGGGGACTTTCTGACAGATCAAATAACGATCAAATAATCTCAAAAAATAATCCTATGACAGCCTTAAAAATTAACGAAACTAGCGAACAAACTAAGGAAAACTCTCTGGCGATCGCAGCCCAGAAAACTCAGCGGGGGGCGAGGGAATTGGCGGGTTTCTCCTCCGAGGTAAAGAATCAGGCGATCGAAGCCATTGCTCAAGCCCTAGAAGATCATGCCCCAGAAATTATTGCGGCTAACCAAGCAGACTGTGAAGCGGCAGCCCAAGAAGGAGTAGCGGGGGCTTTGCAGGCTCGACTAAAACTTGATGCGGGGAAACTCAAGGCAGCGATCGCTGGAGTCCGAGATGTGGGCAGGCTCCCCGACCCCGTGGGCGCAGTCCAACTCCACCGAGAACTAGACACCGATTTAGTCTTGACCCGATTAAGCTGCCCCTTGGGAGTGGTGGGGGTGATTTTTGAGTCTCGTCCTGATGCGGTGATGCAAATCTCTAGTCTGGCGATCAAATCGGGGAATGGGGTGATCCTCAAAGGTGGGCGGGAGGCGGTACGCTCTTGTACAGCCCTAGTCAAAGCCATTCACCAAGGTTTAGCCAGTACCCAAGTTAGCCCCGATGTGGTGCAGTTACTCACAACTAGGGAAGAAACACTGGAATTGCTAAGTTTGGATCAGTATATAGACCTGATTATTCCTAGGGGTTCCAATGCCTTTGTACAGTTCATCCAGAGTAATACCCAGATTCCGGTCTTGGGACATGCCGATGGCATTTGTCATTTGTATGTCGATCGAGGGGCAGATTTCACCAAAGCTATTAATGTCACCGTTGATAGCAAAATCCAATACCCCGCCGCCTGTAATGCGATCGAAACTTTGTTAGTTCATGCTGATATTGCTGCTGATTTCCTGCCCTTGGTGGCAGCCGAGTTAACTAAGCACGGGGTTGAATTGCGGGGAGACGATCGCACCCAAGCAATTATTCCTACAATTCCCGCCACGGAAGCAGATTGGGCAATGGAGTACAGTGATTTAATTCTAGCGATCAAAGTAGTAGATGATTTTAACCACGCCCTAGACCATATTAGTGCCTACGGCTCCAAGCATACAGAAGTAATTGTTACCGAAGATGTGGCGATCGCCCAGACATTTCTCAAACAAGTGGATGCTGCCGGAGTTTTTCACAACTGCTCTAGTCGGTTTGCCGATGGTTTCCGCTACGGCTTCGGGGCAGAGGTCGGCATTAGCACCCACAAACTCCCGCCCCGTGGTCCCGTGGGTCTAGAAGGCTTAGTCACCTACAAATATCAATTAGTCGGCAACGGTCAGATGGTAGCGTCCTACACTGGGGCAGCAGCAAAAGCCTTTCTACACCGTGATCTGTAAGTCCGGTTCCCCAGTTCGGTTTAAGCAAAAGCTCTGACCCTAAGTCTAGAGACGCTCCCTGAGTCTAGAGACCTTCCCTGAGTCTAGAGACCTTCCCTGAGTTTAGAGACGTTCCCTGAGTTTAGAGACGTTCCCTGAGCGGAGTCGAAGGGAATATTTCCGCTATAAATTAGGATGATCGATCGAAAGTTTGTAGTGGGGTTTTGGCTTCGACTTCGCTCAGCCAGCGATCATGGTTGTAATTTTTGTAAAATGGTATCCGGGGTATTTCTTATTCCAAACTCACGTTTCTTAGATTGATCGAGCATTATTGATTCACTATTGACTAATTTATTGATCACTTTGTCGATTATCCAGTTTCCAAAGATGTAACAAACCTTCTACCCCGTCATTCACTGATAAATTATTAACTTTCTGGACAATATTTTCTAGAGTTTCTAACTCCTTTAGCCGAAGTAGGACGGGGTTATCTTCCATAAGCCTCGCAGTATTTAATAGCGACCTCGTGGCGGCAGTTTCCTCCCGGCGTTTAATTAAATTCGCTTGGGCAGCTTTTTCGGCTTGAACAACCTGATTAAAAATAGTCCGCATTTCTCCGGGCAGAATAATATCTTTGATGCCAATCCTTTGAATTTCTAGCCCCATATTGGCAAAGATTGCTTGCATTGTTTCGAGAATTTGTCCATCGAGTTTATCCTTACTAGCGAGTAATTCATCTAGGGTTTGGGATTCTACATTTTGCCGGAGGGTAAACTGTAATTGTTTATAAAGATAGGTGCGAAAATCAGCGAGTTGAGAGGTAAGTAATAAAATATCAGTGATTTGGTAATAACAAGATAAGTTGACTCGAATACTCACCCGGTCTTTAGTTAAAATTTCCTGCCCTGTAACTTCAATTTCAGTTAAGCGTAAATCATAAATATTGACAACAATATTATGCCCATAGAGCCAAAAAGCATAGATACCCGGCTCTAATAATCTTTCAATTCTGCCATCTACAGATAAAACTCCTGTACATCCGGCATTGACTTGGTGGGTAACAAAGTAACTTTGACTAGTTTTATGGTATCTGTTTAAGAGATTTAACTTTTGGGCAGAGATTTCGTAATCGGTGGCAAGATTAATTTTTTCTACGGTGATATCTTCTAGTTCTTTCCAGAATAATTTCGTCTGCCCCGGACTGAGCATGGTGAGGATTTTGCCATTGATATAGACGATCGCCACTTCGCCATCTTGGATATCAACTACGGTGAAGTACTGCTCAACTATTTGGGGATATTCCTTGAGGAGGGTTTTAATATATTTACTTTCAAAGTAGGGAGTTTCTAGGGAATGTTTCTCGATCGAAATCTCTTTCTGGGGATCAAAAAAACTATATTTCCCTGCGGTTAAGAGCTTAATTAATTTTCCAGATTGAAACATTAAAGCGCGTTCGTTGGCTTGAATTTGGATTGTCGTAAACATGCCAGAATTTATAAAATTATTTTTAATATAATTAATTATTTTTTAATACACCTGAGAATACCTTATTCCTAAAAGTCAGCCGGAAAACCTTTCTGTAAGAAGATCAGCCGAGGATAGCGGGGGCATAATTAAGTAGAGATTTGGGCTAAGCGAATAACTAATTTTGGTTTTGCTGTCGGGTTTCCCCTAGAGTTTCACTGCCATTAATTCTCGCCTAACCTGCTTCCCTCCGGTATCCTCACACCCACAGGGCTACCCTCGACCTGCTCACCCCAGCCGTAGCCAAGGAGAGCGCTCCTCTTACAGATTGAATTCCCGGTTTTGTTGAAAGATCTACAGTCTTTTGCCTTTAACCACTTGGCTAATACTCCTAAAATGGCGGAGTATATGGGATTTGAACCCATGAAATCGTAAAAGTAGTGTCAGGAACTTAGATAACAATTTTCAGCCAGACTAAGCCAGCCCAAACCCACGAGTTGGAAATTACCTTTACTCCAGTTAGTTTAATCTCTCAGCTAGGTTGGTAGCAACGGGCGGTGATGAAATAGGGGTGAAAAACCTCTTGGAAATTTTGCCGTAAGACATCAAAAAACTTGGCAATTAACTGTGGATCCTCTAGGTGAAAGGGAAATTCTTGATTTAGCCCTTTGAAGAAATACCAGTTAAGCAGGGTTTTACCTTGGGGAGTCAGGAGTTGATGAAACTCTTTTAATTGTTGACTGGGATCGGGGAGATGCTCCAAAACATCAAAGCAGACGATCGTCTCAAACTGCATACCCGGCGGAACTTCCAAACAGCACTTAATCTGAGAACTTAAACCTAGGGCAGCGGCTCTTTTTTCGACAAAATCTCGATTCATGGGGTTGATATCGCAGTAAATTACTTGGTCTACTTGCGGACAGAGGGCGGCAGCGATCGCATGAGTGCCAATGCCTCCCCCCAAAATCCAACACAGTTCCCTGAGCAAAAGTTGCCAATAATCGCAGGGTATCCCCAATGTAATCTTGGCTAGTTAGATGCCATGCTCCCAAATCAAATAGATGGGCGGCTCCTACTTGATCTCGATAAAATTCTGTAGCTGTTTCCCAAGTAAAATCATGGCGACCTAGCTGGGCGAGGGCATCTTTCCCTTCTTGCAACCGGGCTTCGAGGGTGGGGGCATCAAGCTGGAGAAAATCTTGTAAATGGGGTTTCAACTGAAAGCCATCTTGCCAGTAACCAGCCAAAAAATCAGGGATGGGAAAAGAAGACATGATTTATTTATTAAATATTTATTGGGTAAGAATTTTAGTTAACGTCAGTTCGGGATAAAAAATGCCCCTGATCCCATTTTCTGAAAACCATAACCATTATCGCTGGCTGAGCGAAGTCGAAGCCAAAACTCCACGACAAATCTTTGATCAAGTATCTATATTAATAGTGGAAATTGTCCCTTCGACTCCGCTCAGGGAACGTCTCTAGGCTTAGGGTCAGAGCTTTTACTTAAACAGAAACCATGTTAGTCAGCAAAAAATACTTTAAATTCCTAGCTGAATCTGCCAACTATTTAGGGTTCCGGTGTCGCTGGCAACCTGATCGATCGCCACTAGCTGCCATAGCCCGGTAATGGGTTGATTTAATAATCTTCGCAGACTAGGGGTATCTAGCAAAGCATAACTAGTTTGCAGGCTGGTTTGATTGCCAAGGCTCCGGTTTTGTAACAACACTCGCTGTCCGCCGGGAGCTTGGAGATAGATTTCCAGATCGCCGAGAAAGGCATGGGTGAGATTAATACTAATTCGTAGGTCTTTAAGAGTCCCCGCTTCGGTAATGTTAATCAAAGAACTTACGCCCTTGGGGTCATTGTCGGGAATCGCCACTGGGGTATTGTTACTGCCTTGGATGGTGATTTGGATGGCGGGTTGGGCAACTTGTCTATTTTTGTAGTCGATCGCTGTCTGTACTGCCTTGGCAGCATTGACTTTCCCATAACCAAACCATTGGGAATGACCATTTTTATCATAATTGCCTAGTTTCGTCCCCAGTTGGGGATCGGGATCGGGATCGATTATTTTATCGGCGGTTTTTGGAGAATTTCCCGCACTTCTGGCGCTGTTAAATCTGGATTTGCCGAGAGCATCAGCGCCGCAACCCCAGCCACTAATGGACAAGCACTAGAAGTCCCCCCAAAGCTGTCAGTAAAATCTCCAGCATCGTAACCGGGCGTATCTAAGCGATCGTTCGTCACCACCCCTAAGCCTTCGAGGGAACTAACCACCGCCGGAGCCGTAAACACATAGCCTTGTTGCCCCAGACTTACTCCCGGAGCGCCATTGCTACTAGGAGCAGAGATGCTAATCCTGCCCCAATTGCTATACACCGCTTTTTTGCCGAGGCTGGTGGTGGCTCCCACCCCAATCACGTCTGGATGCACCACAAACCCACTTAACCATTTGGTATTCCCCAGAAATAAATTGCCCTCCCAGCCCCGTTCATTCACCAGACCATCCACGGGACGGTTACTATTGCCTGCCGCAAACACCACAATACAACCCTTACCGTTTCTGCCCAGGGTCGCTGCTTTGGTAATCACGGCTCGTTGGCGGAGGGAAATCGGGAAATAGACTGCCGCCGCCCCCCAACTACAGGAAATTACACTTGCCCCATTCTCGATCGCCCAATTAAACAAATCTTCCACAGACTGGTCATCCAGAAATCCCGTAGTTTTCAGGGGCATGAGAGCGCAACCCGGAGCCACCCCCACCGCCCCCGTCCCGTTTTCCGCCGCCACCGCCACCCCAGCACAGGCAGTCCCATGATTCTCATCGGGGGTTGCTGGTAAAGGCAGCACATCGGGGTTTTGGAAATTGCGGGGAGCCACAATTTTGCCGACTCCTTGAAAATCTGGATGGTTTAAATCCACCCCATCATCGGCTACAGCGACCACCACGGCTCGATCGCCCCTTGTCAGATCCCACGCCGCCTCGACACTGATATGGGAACCCGCAGCGAGGAACTTGCCCCCGTTGTGTTGGAGATGCCACTGGCGGGAGTAGAGGGGATCCTTGGGGCGGTAATTGAAATCTTGACGAATGATAATATTGGGTTCTGCCGTCAGGACTTCTGGTAAATTCATCAAGCGATTACTAATCTTGATCGGGTTTTCTAGAGATTGCTTACTCACCAAGAAAATAAAAGTGTTGGCAAGACCCCCTAGGGGTTCTCGGAGAATTAGCGAAAACTCTGCTGCGAGGGTGTTGATCCTCTGCTCATTGGTGTTGCGATCGAACTGGAGGGTAAGCTCATTGCTGATGTAGACTCGGCTGTAGGGATTGTCCACCAAGTGATAAACATGGCTGGCAAAGGCGACAAAACTCAAGGCTCGCACCGTTGCCATCACGGTATCCAGATTCGCACTAGGTACTCGAAATAGTTCTAGGTGGGTATTGGCAATTTTTCCTTGGTACTCTGCCGGAATCAGGCTTTGCCAATTCTCTGGTAGATCATCTGGGGAATTAGCAAGTTCCGTCAAATCAGCTAAATCCGCCAAATCTGCAAGGCAGAGAGTAAAGCGATCGCTCACCTTTTCAAGACGTAACTCTTCCCCGCCCCGTTGTAGAATAATACCTAAACTATCTGCTGCGACCCCGGTACTGTAGGGAACGCCAAAATCTGGTGGTAATGTGGTCATAGAAAATCCTGATTTCCCAGTCTCCTAGCAATTTAGCATACTGTAACTTAGACAAGAACTTAGACAAGGTATTTCTGGAGCAAACCCCAACGCCGACCAGAAAAACGATCGATCAACCAATTTCTGCTATCTGGGGACAGAGGGAAATCTGGATCAAAATCCAGAAGATGAGATCTTTATCCGCCAAGCAGTGGAGTCCTTAGTAGAATAATACTAATCTTTTACAGTTTCTAACTTTCCAAAATGCTCCTAGTAAATGCTGCCGAAAAAATTATCTTTGATCTGATTCCCTCCCTCGGAGATGACGATCGAGAAACCGTTGATCTCCTCTCCAGTAATGGACGCATCCTTGCGGCTCCGGTCATCGGTAATTATGATATTCCCCCTTGGACTAACTCGGCGATGGATGGTTATGCAGTGCATTATGAGGATGTGGAACACTGTAGCCCTCAACATCCGGTAGTTTTGCGAGTGATTGAAGAAATTCCTGCTGGAAAAATTCCCCAATTGGCGATCGAGCGGGGTGAAGCTGCCCGCATCTACACCGGAGCTATGTTGCCAGAGGGCGCAAATGCGATCGTTATCCAAGAAACCACAAAACTAGAAGTCCGCCCAGACCCCGCCCCTGATCCTTACCAAGAAACTTCTACCCCAGCTAATCTAGAGCTTGATCTAGAGTTTGACCCAAAAATCAACCCAGAAATCAACCTGGATATCAACCTAGAGACCAACCTAGAAACTAATCCTGATCAACTACTAACTGCTCCTCCTAAACCTCCAGCTTCCAGCTACATCTGGGTGTTGGAAGCCCCCAACTCAAGGGAATTTGTCCGCCATCGAGGAGCTTTTTACCAAGCTGGCTCTGATCTGCTCACCCCCGGACTCAGGATTGGCGCACCAGAAATTGCCGTATTAGCCGCCGTCCAGTGTACCCAAGTTTCTGTCTATCGCCCCCTGAAAGTAGCGATCCTCTCCACGGGGGATGAATTGGTGACTCCGGAGCAGCCCCTCGCTCCGGGACAAATTGTAGATTCCAATCAGTACGCCCTAGCCGCTTTGGTGCAACAGGCAGGAGCCGTGCCGATCTTGATGGGAATTGTCCCAGATCAGCCAGATTTACTCCGGGAGCGATCGCTAGAGCCGTCTTTGAGGCAGATATTGTCCTATCGACGGGGGGAGTTTCTGCGGGGGATTATGATTATGTCGATCGACTTTTGGCGGAATTAGGGGCGGTGATCCATGTGAAATCGATCGGCATCAAACCCGGAAAACCCATGACTATAGCAACCTTTGCGGGTGAGCCGAAACCCGTCCTCTACTTTGGGATTCCCGGCAATCCTGCTTCTGCCCTCGTGGTTTTTTGGCGATTTGTAGAGCCTGTGATCAAAAAAATGTCTGGCTTAGCCGACAATTGGCAACCCCAATGGGTGACAGCCCACACCCGTAACCCCCTCAAAGCTGACAGCAAGCGGGAATCCTATCTCTGGGGCAGAGTCCAACTTCAAGCAGGCAGCTACAAGTTTTCTCTCTCTGAAGGCAGTCACAGTTCTGGGAACCTCATTAATCTCTCCCAAACCAATGCCCTCGCAGTAGTCCCCATCGGCCTAACCCCAATCCCCGCCGGGGGTGCAGTCCGAGTATTATTAATTCCCCAATAAAACTCTCCCTGATCAAGAATCCATCTCCATTTAAGCACCTAGCTACTGCTACAACCCATCTACTTTCTTTGCGGATTAGGTAACCCAGTTTTTAATGATTAGTCCCGGAATACGTGATAATTCTCTAACATTGTTTGTTACTAAACATAACTCTAAACTTATAGCCTGAGATGCGATCAACAGATCCAATGCACCAACCACAATACCTTGCTGTTCTAAATCGGCTCGAATTTGCCCATAGATTTCAGTGGTTCTGGAGTCAAAGGGAATAATGGTTAGAGAGAGGTAATAAATTGTTTTAAGGCGATACGGTTCTGCTCCTGTCTTTGGCTTTTGAATACACCATACTCAAGTCCTGCGAGGGTAATGGATGAGATACCTACTTCGGCTGGGGCAACGGTCTTAAATTTCTCGATTACTTGAGGTGGTTTTTGTTTGATGATGTAAATACAAGTATTGGTATCGAGCAGAAATCTCATTCTAGGGACTCCCGAAGCTCTAGTTCTGGTTGGTTTCTGGTTTCCATGAAGTCATCAGAAAACAGGGAAAGGCTATCAATTAATGGTTGCCAACTAAGTTGTGGAGTTTGGTCTTGAAATTTAATAAAGGCAATGAATTCTGCTACTCGCTCAAGCTGATCTTCCCGGAGATAATCAACTTCTTGTTTTACTAGCTCTCGACTTACCATATTCTGTAATCTCCTAGCTGTGATGCCTTAATTATCAGTTGTTAATTGTGCATTTTCAAGTTGTAATAGCAGAGCCTCGCACTCTGCCGCTAGGGGAATCCCCAACTCGATCGCCAGTATCATGCTTCTTTGTTGGTGTCTCAGTGCCGAATTGACCTAATTCGACACTCACGCTGTCAAAACGCTGATCTCCGGGATGGTAGGAGAGAATTTCTAGTCCGATCGCTTCCCCAGTTCTGGAGTCTTTAATTAAAATTACCCCATCTCCTAGTTCGGTGCTGATTTGTTCTTTCCTTGGGGTTTGCCAAAATACCGTTAGTAGTTCGGTTTCTGGCTCATAAAAAACCTTTACCTGGGCCATGTGGTTCACCTTCTTTGATTGCATCGGTTTGGTAAGCTGCGATCGAGAATCCATCTCCATTTAAGCGCCTAGCTACTGCTACAACCCATCTACTTTCTTTGCGGATTAGGTAAAAGAGCAACACGTTGGTATATTGACTACTGCGGCGGATTTCATCGGGAGAGGCAAGAGCTTGCTGGACTAATTCTTCTAATATTTCCATATCAGGATGTTTGATGATTAGCCGTTGCCAGTAGCTCTCGGAAGTTCTGACGGTGAATCCAATGGGTGTTAGGATTTCAAACTTCACTACTCCTCCTTTCTATCATCGTTTTCAATCTTCAATAGCAGAGCCTCGCACTCGGCAGCTAGGGGAATCCCCAACTCCGTCGCCAGTGCCTACTGACAGCTGGGCAGCCTCGAATCCAGAATATCAACTAGTTAGAATTGTGAGGTTAAGTTCTTGGGGATTCAGCAATTGGCGTTGTGAGGCGTTGAGAAATTCGATGCTGAGGGGGCGATCGCTTTCATCGTAACTAACAATGACACCACCGGGTTCAGAGATGGCATTAACGGGAAAACCATCACCGAGAATAAAAATTAGAATGTCTGCTTCGGCATCATATTTAACTTTCATACTGTTTAGGCGTGTTGGAGAGATTGACCAAATAGTCGAGGTTTGGGTAATGGTTTATTTTCTTCTAGGGCAGATTCTGTCAGAAGTTCTAAAACCTCACGGGCATTTTTTAAGGCTTCTTCGTAGGTATCGCCGTGGGTATGGCAGTATTCTCCCCATTCTGGCAGGCTGACTACATAGCACAGATCTTCTTCTGACCATTGAATGATAATAGTGTAGTTCATTGATCTTCCTCCTTGATTTTTGCTAGTTTCTTAAGAGCGTTATCAACATCTTTTTCTTGGTAAAGTTTGGCATCGCTGCTATCTTTCCCTGATAGGGTTAGCTTTCCCGGCAACAGAGAATGTGACCATTTGGTATGGCTCCCTTTGGCAGATTCATAAACAAATCCTGCTTTCAATAATAAACTTTTTAACTCTCTAACTTTTTTAGGCACCTTCTATTCTCTACTCCCCGTTCTCGGTCGTATCAATCTTCAATAGCAGAGCCTCGCACTCTGCGCTAGGGGAATCCCCAACTCCGTCGCCAGTGCTAATGCCTGCTGACAATACTGCCGAGCAACCTCCACCTCGCCTAGGGCTTGATGCGCTTCTGCTAATTGTTTAAGAGTATCAGCTTCATCTTTCCGAAGACCAATTTCTCTATAAATTTCCAAAGCCTTATCCAAAGAGGCGATCGCTTCTTTATACTTTCTTAGTATTCTCAAAACAAAGCCTTGAAGTTTCCAAGCTTTATAGTTATCTGGTTTAATCTTGAGACTTTTTTTACAGCAAATAATTGCTTCTTCATACTTACCTAAATCCACCAAAAGAATACTTTGAGTGTCCCAACCTTCATAGTAGTCTGGTTTAATTTCTAAGGCTTTGTCTAAGGATGATGATCGCTTCTTCA
>JAAUUE010000110.1 GCA_012031635.1 Coleofasciculaceae cyanobacterium SM2_1_6
AAATCAGGAACTCGCCACTGCTCCACATCAATGCGCCGGGGTTCGCCCTCCTGCCACTGGGGGATATTTTCTCCCAGATACAAAACCTTGTCCGGTGAGGCTCCCTGCTGCCCAGTCCGGCAAAGGGTGCAATTACTCATGGACTGGGCTTGTTGCTCTGGGTACTGCATAAACCAAAAGCCAAAAATCAAAGTTAACAGATCGCAATATTTAGAATGATTAATCCCTTCAGTACCCATGTCAATAAAAATGTATCCCTGATCAAAGAAAATTTTCCCATCCTCTGCCGCCGGACTTTCTAGGAGGCTGAGGTAATCTTCCCAAGTACCAAGTTGCCATTGGGGCAGCCCTGGGGAGTTTTCTTTAAGTAAAGTAATAGTAGCCATAGGGGTCGTGAATCAGATTAATGTTGGATAGGTAATTTTGCCCGTTGAGCCGCTGTAGTTTTTAAGCGGCTGTGCCTCCAAAGCCAATTGAAATAGCTGACTACTAGTCTCACTGTCACCAACCACAGAAACTTAATGCACGATCTAAAATTCTCCAGCAAGGGCAGCTTCACATCGATCATCTAGGGTATGAAGTATATTTTCATATCTTAGAGCTACAAGTTTAGCCATTCATCAAGACCAATGGGGCGATCGATAATTTCTTCGACTTCTCGTAACATCATTCGCAACTGGGGGACAGAATATTCGTCATTAGAAGGAATAGTTAAGCGATTTTCATTAAAGACCATAAACTGGTGTCGAGTCCCTGAAAAAGAACCGTCAAAGCCTAGTTTTCTCAGCTTTTTAATAAAATCTCGGCGCTTACAAGGAGTCCACCGGCTCACGAATTAGCTCCCTATTTAAGTCAATATTTAGATCAATATTCTGGATAATTGGCAGAGGGTGACTAAGCTTCAAGCCAACCAGAAGCCAATCTTCTAGGGTAGAGCGTAATTCATTTTCGCACTGGCGTAAGGTTGAACCGAAAGCAATAACACCTTTACAAGAGGGAATTTTACCCGCAAAGGTAGCATCTTCGAGTTTATCGTAGATAGCTTGAGATAGGGCAGCATCAATGTAGTTACTTAAGATGTAATTTTCATTCATTGATTTTCCTTAGAAATTATTTTTGTATCCTAACGTATTAAAATTCTCCGACAAGGGCAGCTTCACATCGATCGCAAATAACCGGATGTTCGCTAGATTTCCCCACATAATCAGAGTAGTTCCAGCAGCGATCGCACTTCTCGCCCTCTGCCTTGCTAATCCCCACCGCTAGCTTTTCGGTTTGGGAATGATAACCTGCTGCCTGTACTAGTTCTGGGGTTGCCACGATTTCTACTTGAGAAGCAATTAAAAGGTAGCGTAACTGGTCTACTCGGTTCCCCGTGAGGGCATCAAGGGGATTAAGTTGCTCTAACTTTGCCTTCAGTTCTCCATCAGCCACGTAGAGCAAAACCTTTGCCTCTAGGGAAGAACCAATCAGCTTTTCTGCCCTTGCCTGCTCCATGACCTTGTTCACTTCCGTGCGGATTTGGCGTAACTTTTCCCAAGCGCTGCCTAGCTCTGGCTGTTGCCAGGCCGGATCAAAATCAACCCAACCCGACTGAAATACAGATTCAAAGGGCGTAGAGTAAGGTAAATATTGCCAGATATCCTCCGCCATGTGGGAGAGGACGGGGGCGATCGCTCTAGCAAGGTTTTCCACAGCGATGGACAGGATCGTTTGGCAACTCCGCCGCCGGGGAGAATCTAAGGCACTAATATAAAGACGATCCTTGGCAATATCCAGATAAAAATTAGAGAGATCCACCACACAGAAATTTTGCACCGTTTGGAAAAACTTAAAGAATTGAAAACTATCAAACGCCGCTGTCACTTCCGTAAATACTTCCGTCATCCGGTGCAGCATATAGCGATCGATCTCCGGCAGATCAGCGTAGGCAACCGCATCTTTTGCCGGATCAAAATCGTGGAGATTTCCCAAGAGGAACCGGGCAGTGTTGCGAATTTTCCCCCGCACATCCCCCATTTGCTTCAGGCTGGTTTTGCCGATGGACATATCCGAAGAATAATCCACCGAAGAAGCCCACAATCTCAACACATCAGCACCGTAGGGCGGGTCTTTTTTCTGGTCTTTGCCCCCGTCGATAATCACTTGGGGATCGACAATATTCCCTAAGGATTTACTCATTTTTCTGCCCTGCTCATCCAAGACGAAGCCGTGGGTCAAGACAGTTTTGTAGGGCGCTTGATTGTGGGTTGCCACACTGGTGAGGAGGCTCGACTGGAACCAGCCCCGGTGTTGATCGGAACCTTCGAGGTACATATCCACGGGGTAAACCAAGTCCGCCCGTTGATCAGCCACCGCTGCCCAAGAAGAGCCAGAATCAAACCACACATCCATGGTGTCCATACCCTTGATGTAGGTTTTACCATTGTCTCGATAGCTGGGGGGCAACAATTCTGCCACGGATAATTCCCACCATGCATCAGAACCTTGCTCCGCAAAGATGCGTTGCACATTGTTAATTGTCTCTTCTGTCAGCAATGGCTCCCCAGTTTCTTCATCGTAAAATACTGGGATTGGCACACCCCAACTGCGCTGCCGAGAAATACACCAGTCAGAGCGATCGCCTACCATCGCCGTAATCCGATTTTCCCCCATGGCTGGAATCCAGCGCACGGATTTAATGGCAGCTAGAGCCTCGTCCCGAAAACCTGCTACGGAGGCAAACCACTGTTCTGTTGCCCGGAAAATTGTGGGTTTCTTGGTACGCCAATCGTGGGGATAGCGGTGGGCATACATTTCTTCTTGGAGTAAAGCTCCGGCGGTGATTAGAGCTTCAATTACGCCTCCATTGGCATCTTTCAGGACATTTAACCCTGCAAACTGCCCCGCCTCATCGGTGAAATCACCCCTTGCATCCACAGGACAGAGAACTGGTAAGTTATAGCGTTTACCGACTTTGAAGTCATCTTCCCCATGTCCGGGAGCCGTGTGGACTAAGCCTGTCCCCGATTCGGTGGTCACATACTCGCCCCCAATCACGATCGGGCTGGTGCGATCGAACAAAGGATGCTGATAGGTAGAAAATTCTAAATCTTGACCCTTAATTGTAGCTTTGACCGTCAAGCTTGTGCCGAATTTCGCCTCTAATTTTTCTACTAGAGCTTTAGCAACCAGCAGATACTTAAATTTGGTGCTATGTACTGGAGTTCCTGCTTCTACTACTACGTAATCTAAGTTCGGATTCACCGCCACCGCTAAGTTTGCGGGAATTGTCCAAGGCGTAGTCGTCCAGATGGCAACCCCTAAACTATCTAAATAAGGCTGCAATGCTTGGGCGGTATCCGCCAGTTTAGTCACTGCAAAGGCAACGTAGATGCTCCGGGATTGGTAATCATCGGGATATTCCAGTTCTGCTTCGGCGAGGGCGGTTTGGGAAGTGGGACTCCAGTGGACGGGCTTAAATCCTCGGTAAATATAGCCCTTCAGCACCATCTGCCCAAATACCCCAATCTGAGCCGCTTCGTAGTCTGCCGTCAAGGTCAGGTAAGGATTCTCCCAGTTGCCCCACACTCCATAGCGGCGGAATCCCTTGGCTTGTTCCTCTACCGTGGCGATCGCAAACTCCCTAGCTTTTTGGCGAATCTGCATGGGCGAGAGATTTTTGGCTTCACCGGGGGGTAGTTGTTGGAGGACTTTTTGCTCGATCGGCAGCCCATGACAATCCCAACCGGGCGTATAGCGAGCTTTTCTGCCCCGCAATAGCTGGTATTTGTTAATGATATCCTTCAAGATTTTATTCAAAGCGTGCCCCATGTGCAGCGTGCCGTTGGCGTAGGGAGGACCATCATGGAGGACAAAAATTTCTCCGGGGTTATGCTGGGACAGGTTCTCATAAATACTTTTTTCTGCCCAAAACTGCTGAATTTCCGGCTCCCGCTTGGTAGCATTGGCTCGCATATCAAATTTAGTTTGGGGAAGATTGACGGTATCTTTGTAGCTTTTAGAGTCTGTCACAGGTTTAGGTTCGGGGTAGATATATTAAGTATTGCTAGGTAAGCCCTAATTACAAATTTTAGGAGCGATCGCCCGAAAAATCAATCCTTCAACAAGGCTCAGGAACCATCTCTCCCTAATCTGCACTGAATCCTATTAAGTAATACTATGGGTTACGATAGGGTTAGAAATTACTTCAGATAATATTTCAGATAATATTTCAGATAATAATGCTTCAGATACTGAGGGAGGTAAAGCGATGACAGTGAAAAAATCAGCAGACATGCCCATAAGCCCATCCAATCCTGACGATCTAGACAGGCAAGAAATCGATGCAGTCATTAGGCTTAGAAAACGGGTGCAAAAAGGTATTAGTGAGGAGGTCATAACTAGCGAGCCAAAATCACCGAAATTAACAGATATGACTGTTGATGACCTTAAAATTTTGATTGGCGAAGTTGTTGCTGCCGAACTTCAAAAATGGTCTAATCAATCAACGATAACTGTTGAACCAGAAAGCAAAGATTTAGATAATTTTGCCAGCAAGAAACTCTATATAAATGCTGAAGGTAACTATGTCTTACCAGAAAGAACACCCGAGGAAATTGCCAGACAAGCCCAATCTATTAGAGATATGTTCGCTGAATGGGATAGGGAATATGATGCAGAAGAACAAAGAGAAACTTTTGCATATCTTCAGAGAGCATTACCTGATGATTTTCCACCGGAAAGTTTATTATCGGTTTCACAATGATTGTTTTACTTGATTCAGGTCCTCATAGAAAGGTTGACGATCGCCAAAAAATAGCAAGACATTGAGTAATTTAGGGGATAAGAAAATTACAATTTAGACTTTACTTCGGCTCCTTTTGGCTACACTCAAGGCAAGTCACTCCGTAATTATTTCTAGGCACTTTGTTGTTTGTTAAAAGCTGTCATCACTCGCTCTGTCGCTGCTCGCACATCGAGGGGACGGGAGAATAAATAACCTTGCCCAAAATCACAACCAAGGGCTTGGAGTTCGAGTTTTTGCGCTGGAGTTTCGATCCCTTCAGCAACTACAGACATCCCCAAACTCTTAGCGATCGTGACAATAGTTTGGATAATCGATCGGCTACAGTTAGTAGTTCCCAATCTCTGCACAAAAGACTTATCAATTTTTAGTGTATCTACAGGCATTTCATGGAGACGACTCAGGGAAGAATAACCCGTACCAAAGTCATCAATGCAGATATTAACTCCCATTTTTTTTAACTCATTCAGCACCGTAATTCCTCGATCGTCCGAATCAATCAAAGCACTTTCAGTTAGTTCTAGTTTGATATCTGATTTGGGAATATTTGTTTTATTAATTAAAGTTTCAATTCTTGATGGTAAATTTGTCTGTTGGAGTTGGGTAGGCGAGACATTAATATTCACAATTAAATGTTTATCCCTAGGAATTCTCTGCCGCCAGATACTGAGTTGTTGAATCGAAGATTGCAAAGCCCACCAGCCCAGTTGATGAATTAATCCGGTTTCCTCACTGATGGCAATGAACTCCATCGGACTCAACAGCCCTCTGGTGGGATGACTCCAACGCAGGAGAGACTCAAAGCCAATTAACTCCCCATTTCTTAGGGAAACTATGGGTTGATAGTGGAGATAAAACTCTTGATACTCCAAGCCTTGGCGGAGGTCAATTTCTAGCTGCCAGCGATTCGTTGCCTGCTTTTGCATAACACTAGTCAGGACTTCGTAACAGCCCCGACCTTTGGCTTTGGCGTAATACATGGCAATATCCGCATCCCGCAATACTTCCTCTGGTTGCTGATAATCTTTGCTACTCATGGCAATCCCGATACTTGCCCCGGTTTGGACTTGGTATTGTTTGAGTTGAAAGCCCACCTGTAACTTGTGCTGAATCTTCTCGGCAAGGTTAGTTGCCACACCAATATCTTGGACATTTTCCATGAGAATGACAAACTCATCTCCCCCTAGGCGGACTACTGTATCGGTTTCTTGGAGACAGGCTTCGATCGCCTTGCCAACACTTTTCAGGAGTTGATCACCGATGAGATGCCCCAGACTATCATTGATGATTTTGAAGCGATCGAGGTCAATGAACAGTAAAATGTAGGGCATCCCCCCCTTCTCGGTGACTTGGATTAATTGTTGTAATCGATTCATCAGCCAAACTCGGTTCGGCAGTCCCGTCAGAGCATCGTGGCAGACATCGTATTCTAGTTGCTTTTCCCGCGCCAGCAGTTGCGAGTAGGTTTGCTGGAGTTGGAGCATGGTTTGCTTGAGCGCCGCCGTTTGTTTATGCACCCGCCGCTCCAGATCCGTATTCAAGGTTTGGAGTTGGAGTTCCGCTGTCATCCGATCGCGGACTTCTTTCTGCAATTTTTGATTGAGTTGATGGAGTTGTAGGTGCAACCGAATCCGCGCCAATACTTCATCTTGGTTAAAGGGCTTAGTAATATAATCTACCGCTCCCAAATTTAAGCCCCGGAGTTTATTTTCTGACTGGTCTAGGGCGGTCATAAAAATAATCGGAATGCTGGCAGTGTCAGGGTTTTCCTTGAGAATTGAGCAGGTTTGGAAGCCGTCAATCCCCGGCATCATTGCATCCAGAAGAATTAGATCTACCAGTTCCTGTTGCAATTGCTCGATCGCCATTTCCCCACTCTGAGCCATTTTTATATCAAATCCTGAATGACTGAGGAGGTGGACTAAGAGATTGATATTTACTAAGTTGTCATCAACAATCAGAATAGTACTCGGCATAGCTAGTGTTTGTTCTGTCAGAGGATGCACTAATTTAACTCTCCAGTGCTATATATTATAATTTACTTCCTAATAAAAAATAGAGCTTCATCAAATCTATCCCACAAAGTAGGACAATCCTTGAGTAGATCAGCAATAGCCGAGGAAATGAAAAATAACAGCAAAGCAGAAGGACACAGCAAAAGGGAACTAGTAAATAAGGGAAAATAAACCACAGCCTAGAGAGAATCCACCCAAACCTATATCTACAAGTTCAATCGAGGCATTATCAGTATACAATTAAGTATAGTTTATGGAGAAAGCCAAAGATTATCAGTAACCTTTAATTAATAACTATAGATTAACTCTAAATTAATAGATCACCTCTTAGATTAACCTATTCTTTATCCTTGGATAAAATCTCCCAAAAGATCATCGACAAACCTACCCTAACTTTTTGCCTAGGGGACAGGGGATTGAAAGTTTTGATCCAGATATGGCGATCCTAAATCATTTTTTAAATTAGATTGCTTTTGGTTAGGTTATGCCCCCCGCCGCCGGGTGAAATCATTTAGGACTGCTATACTTTGACGACATTTTTTTGATTGCTTCTTTGGACGGTCTCTGCATACTTTTTTGTTTTCTCGATTTTCCGAAGATTCTTACCAAGTTTTTGGCGAGTTATCGCCAGTTATTGAAAAACTTAAGGGGAGTTTGGAGGGATTATCTCAAGTTTTTCTGAAAATTATTTTGGGGAGCCGGGAAGAACCGGCGGGATTTTTCAAGATTTTTGGGAAATTAGCCAATAATTATTAGATAATTCCTAGGGAAGTAGTGCCTTCTGGGGATATTACGGATTATGATTAGGCAAGATACGCCAAGCCAATTTTCAACCATTTTTCAACTAACCATCAGTACTAATATGTTGATCTGTCCCCAGTGTGAGTTTGAAAACCCGGAAGCAAATAAGTTCTGCCAGAATTGCGGCTCTTCCCTCACCCATAAAGCCTGTCATGACTGCGGCACAAAAGTTTTGTTTAACGCTGCTACCTGTCATAATTGTGGAACTTTTACAGGGACAGTCTGGTGGGCGATCGTGCGGGGCACCTCTCCAATTAATACTCCCGCCACTTCAGAAACTACCACTCCGGTCTATCTCGATCGACAACAACGCTATCAAATAATCGAATCCCAACCCCGGCAGGGGAGAGCAAATTCCCTATGGCAGGGTCGGGTACTAGATAATTATCCCCTCCAAAAGGTCAACGAACAAGACTCTCAGTTACCAGATATTACTGAACCCTATCTTCACCTGCGTTCTTCTTTTATTCAAACTCTCCCCCTTGTCCACAATAGCTGGGAAGCCGAAGGACAAAGCTACCTCCTCCTCGAAGATCGTTCCCAATGGCAGCTTTTGAGTGATATCTGGGGTAGTCCCGAAATTTCTCTTTCTCAAGTGTTGTACTGGCTGGAAGAAATTGCCCTGTTGTGGGAAGCCCTGACCCCGTGGCAGTATTGTCAGAGTCTCCTAGAAGTCGGCAATCTCCACCTTGATGAAGACCAAGCCCTAAGTTTGCAATGTCTATACCCAGATCCCAAGCCAGAAGAAGAAAGCCCCCAACCCAGTCTGGTGGATTTGGGAAAAACTCTCCTGAGCCTGTCTCCCCCTTCTCCCCTCGCTAGTGTTAATCAAATCCTAGAAGAGCTAGTTGCTGGGGAAATTATCTCGATCGTGGCTCTACAAAATCGCTTAGCAACCTTAAATCAAGAGTCAGGGTTTTCTGAGTCCATGGATGAGGCTAGAGATTCTGAAAACTTTGATGACTTTGATGACTTTGATGACTTTGATGAAGAAATAGAAGAGCTTACAGTAGAAGACGATCTACTCTTTTCAGAAAGTGATACTTTTATCCAAGCTGAAAAGACTAGAGTTAGTACGAACTACAATAACGATCGAGGCAGCGACGATGCCCCCACCGTAGTCCTGCCGATGCAACTCCTCAGTCTTGATGATGCTGGCTACACCGACATTGGACAGCAACGGGATCACAACGAAGATAACTTTGGCATTCAAGTCAAAATTGAAAAACAAGAGCATCCCCTCGGCAAAAATCTCAAAGCTAGGGGTCTATACATTCTTTGTGACGGCATGGGGGGTCATGCGGCGGGAGAAGTTGCTAGCTCTCTGGCGGTGGATACCCTCAAGCGCTACTTCAGCGAGAAATGGCAGGAGCAGATGCCCAACACTGAGGTGATTAAAGAAGGGATTATTTTTGCCAATCAGGTGCTGTACGACATCAACCAACAAAAAAGCTCCTCCGGCAGTGGACGCATGGGGACGACTTTATCCATGATGTTGTTGCAGGATAACAATGTGGCGATCGCCCACGTCGGCGACAGTCGAGTCTATCGAGTCACCCGCAAAGGTGGCTTAGAGCAACTCACCACCGATCACGAAGTCGGACAACGGGAAATTAGAAGAGGTGTAGAACCAGATATTGCCTACTCTCGTCCCGATGCCTATCAGTTGACCCAAGCCCTCGGTCCCAGGGATACGGACTTCATCAAGCCTGATGTCCGCCTGCTCGATATCAACGAAGATACTTTGTTTGTGCTGTGTTCCGATGGCTTATCTGACAACGATCTCCTAGAAAAGAACTGGGAAAGCTACCTCACTCCCCTCCTGAGTTCCCGGGCTAATCTTAGTCAAGGTGTGAGCCGATTAATCGAATTTGCCAATGAACAGAATGGTCATGACAATATCACCGTGCTGTTAGTCCGCGTGAAAGTCCAGCCAGTTTTTGAGCAGCAGCAGATGTTTTGATGTTGTAGTAAAAATGTAGTGAAAACCCAGGGAAGCCCTAGGAAATTTCTCGTGATGACCTAGTGATGATTTCCCAAGGCTAGTATCTTGCCAAATTATGAATGATTCCAATTCTGTAGTTACCCTAATTCTGTTAGACTTCCCCGCCAATATTCCTCTCCAAGAGTGGAGCTTCGATCGCCAAACCCCGATCCGAGTGGGTAGGGCAACAGACAATGATGTTGTTATTGATAATAGTTTAGTCTCTCGCTATCACTTGGAAATATTACCGGGAAATCTAACCCAAGGCTGGCAGGTAGTGAATCAAGGGGTGAATGGGACTTTTTTGAATGAGGTGCTGATTAGCCGCTCGTCCCTCCCAGAGGAAGGTTTTCTGCAATTAGCCAAGGATGGACCAGTCCTCCAGTTCAAAACTCCAACCATCCCTAAGCTCAACAAAACTACGGATCCGGGAGGCAAAAAATGCAATCATACGGGTAATGCGGCGACTAATTTGTTTTGTATTCGTTGCCGTGAGTTATTAAGCCCTATTCAAAAGTCGATCGGTAGCTATCAAGTCCTAAAAACCCTAGGACAGGGAGGCATGGGGACAACTTACCTCGCCCTAGACTCCATGCTTGTTTCTGGACAATCGCCCCTCCTTGTTCTCAAAGAAATTAATGCTGACTTGGTAGAAGTCGCCAAAGCCCAAGAACTTTTTACGAGAGAAGCCAGAATCCTCCAGAGCTTAGATCATCCAAATATCCCCCGCTACTACGCTTCTTTCCTTGACCAAGGTAAAAAATATTTAGCTCTAGAACTAGTCCACGGAGAAAACCTTGAAGATTATGTCCGCCGTTTGGGGACCATAGAAGTGACCAAGGCAGTGACTTGGCTCCAGCAGGTTTGCAGCATCCTCGATTATCTCCACTCCCGGACTCCACCCCTCATTCATCGAGATATCAAACCAGCAAATCTCCTACTCCGCCACCGAGATAACCAAATTGTCCTGTTAGACTTTGGGGCAGTAAAGGAAGTCGGCACACCCTTAAAAACGAAGATTGGCTCGGCAGGGGGCTACAGTGCGCCCGAACAAAACCAAGGACAACCCTGTCCCCAATCGGACATTTATGCCCTCGGTTCAACTCTGATCTTCTTGCTGACGGGAAACTCTCCCCTAGATTTCTATACAAAACTGGATCATGGTTATGGGTTTGATCTCCGGGGTGTGCCGGGGATTCCGGCATTTTTACAAACATTGATTAATCAACTTACTCAGGAACAGCCCAGCGATCGCCCCCAAACTGCCAAGGAAGTTGCCCAAGCCCTAGACTTTTATCTCCAGAATCCAAGCCAAGATTAGGTGAGACTAGAGGGAAATTATTTAAACCAATTTTTTTAAACCAATTTTTTGGAATTACGGCGAGGCTGGCGGTGTAGTTTGGGGACTAGCTTCAGGAGTAGTTGCCGGAGAAGATGGGGGTGAAGATGGGGGTGATCCGGTTGGCTGGGTTGCACCTATTCTGACCTGATCGAGGGCGGCTTTGTATTCGGGATTTTCGGGGTTGAGTTCAACTAGTCTTTCTAAGGGAGCGATCGCTCCTTGGGCATCACCCAATTCAATTTTGGCGATCGCTAAGCCTTCTAGAGCCGTGGTATTATTTGGCTCTCTTTGGAGAACTAGCTCATAGCCCCTTGCTCTGGCGAGGAGTTCGGCATTCTTAGAAGCGACGGGGTCTTGGGTGGTCACGGCTGGTGGTGGCTCCATGCCTTGCTGGATAATCCCCGCCATGCCATAGGTAGTCGAACCTAAAAAGGAAATTGCCCCAAAAATAGCCAGCCCATTCATCAGGGACTTTTGGCGAGCAGCTTTTTCTCGATCGGAAATAGGGGGTCTGGACATAGTAATTTCTCTAAATTTATCTAAAAAAACCTTGCTCGAACTATTACTCGAACCATTATTATGAACTATTATATTTTTAACTATTTTCTCGACTATTCTAGTAGATTCCCCCAAGATTCTCAAAATCTTTTGATAGTTTCTGTTAACAAACTCTACCGCACCGATCATTAAATTTCCTGATAAATTTTATCCTAGAATTGGCAACTAATCTTAATTAATGGAGTTACACTATATCTTGAAACTTGAGCAACTTGAGTAAAACCAAACAAACTTCAGTAACCAGTCAGCAACAAACCAGCAACAAACCAGCAACAAACAAGTAGGGCAACTATGGCATTAGAATATCCAGATGATTTGAAGTACCTTGATAGTCACGAGTATGTCCGACTAGAGGGAACAACGGCGACCCTAGGAATCAGTGCCTTTGCAGTGGATCAGCTAGGGGATATTGTTTTCCTTGATTTGCCTGAGGTAGGAGCTACGGTGACTCAGGGAGAAACCTTTGGGACGGTGGAATCAGTCAAGGCAGTGGAAGATATGTACTCCGCAGTTTCGGGGACAGTGATCGATCGCAATGAAGCCATGATCAACGAGCCAGAAAAATTAGCCGAGGATCCCTACGAAGCCGGATGGTTATTAAAGATCAGCTTAGCCGAAGAAAGTCCCATAGCCGATAATCTCTTTTCGGCAGCAGAGTACCGGAGTCGAGTGGCGGGGGAGTAAGAGAAGGAGGAGGTAGAGGAGGTAGAGAAGGTAGAGGAGGTAAAGGAGGTAAAGGAGGTAAAGGAGGTAAGGGGAGTTATCAGTTATCAATTATCAGGTATCAATTATCGA
>JAAUUE010000111.1 GCA_012031635.1 Coleofasciculaceae cyanobacterium SM2_1_6
AAATCCCTCTCCCTAGGGAGAGGGACTTTCCTCTTACTCCCCTTCTCCCTAGGGAGAAGGGGCTGGGGGATGAGAGGCTTTTTCCTTGGAATTTAGCCCAAATAAAGAGGACAGGTAGTTAGCCTATCCTCTTCATATTTATTGAGATTAATCTGAGAAATATTGCTTCTCAAATTTAATTAAAGCCTACTTGCTTTCCGAAAACTCAGCATCAATGACATCATCACCGCCACCACCTGTGCTGCCACCGCCGGGGGGAGTACTGCCGCCATCGCCACCGCCGCCATCGCCGCCTTGTTGATAGACACTGCTACCAATGGCGTAGAGGACTTGTTGGAGTTCGGTGGTTAAAGAAGTGATTTTTTCGTCATCTTCCGTGCGGATTGCGTCCCGGAGACTAGCCACTAGCTCATCAACCTTAGTTTTTTCCGCCGCAGGGACTTTATCCCCCAGTTCGGTCATTTGCTTCTCAGCTTGGTAGGCAAGTTGATCCGCTTGGTTCTTGCGATCGATCTTCTCTCTTCTTTCCTTGTCAGCGTTGGCATTAGCCTCAGCTTCCTTGACCATCCGTTCCACTTCATTGTTGGGCAGGGTGGAAGCACCAGTAATACTGATGGATTGCTCCTTCCCAGTACCTTTGTCCTTCGCGGTGACGTTGAGAATACCGTTGGCATCAATATCAAAGGTAACTTCAATCTGGGGGACACCACGGGGAGCGGCGGGGATGCCATCAAGGCGGAAAGTTCCCAAGCTCTTGTTGTCGTTAGACATTTCCCGTTCCCCTTGGAGGACATGGATTTCTACGTTGGTTTGCCCATCCACTGCCGTCGAGAAGACTTCAGATTTTTTGGTCGGAATAGTGGTGTTCCGGGGAATGATCTTGGTCATCACCCCGCCCAAGGTTTCCACACCCAAGGAAAGAGGACTCACATCCAACAAGAGAATATCTTTCACTTCCCCAGCCAAGACTCCAGCTTGGATCGCCGCACCCACGGCCACCACTTCATCAGGGTTCACGCTTTGGTTAGGGTCTTTGCCGAGGGTTTTCTTGACTACTTCTTGCACCGCAGGAATCCGAGTCGAACCACCCACTAGAACAACTTCATTCAGGGCAGACTTGTCAATCTTGGCATCCCGGAGGGCATTTTCTACAGGAATCCGGCAGCGATCGATCAGATCAGCACAGAGTTCTTCAAACTTCCCACGGGTTAATACCATATCTAAGTGCTTCGGACCATCGGCAGTCGCAGTAATAAAGGGCAGGTTAATTTCTGCTTGGCTGACGCTAGATAGCTCGATCTTGGCTTTTTCGGCTGCTTCTGTTAACCGTTGCAGAGCTTGCTTATCCTTGCGGAGGTCAATGCCTTCATCTTTTCTGAAGGTTTCGGCAAGATAATCAACAATTTTTTTATCAAAGTCATCACCGCCCAAGTGGGTATCCCCAGAGGTGGCTAATACTTCAAATACGCCATCCCCAACTTCGAGGACAGATACGTCAAAGGTTCCACCACCCAAGTCAAAGACGAGAATTACTTCATTGCTTTTTTTGTCCAAACCGTAGGCAAGAGCCGCCGCCGTGGGTTCGTTGATGATCCGTAGCACTTCGACCCCAGCGATTTTGCCTGCATCTTTGGTGGCTTGGCGTTGAGAGTCGTTGAAGTAGGCAGGAACGGTAATCACCGCTTGAGTAACAGTTTCCCCTAGGTACTTAGAAGCATCTTCGATGAGCTTCCGTAATACTTGGGCGGAAATTTCTTCAGGAGCGTATTGTTTATCCTGATTAGTGGAGTTGATCTTGACGTTGCCATTAACGTTCATGACCTGATAGGAAACTTCGGTAGTTTCATGGGTAACTTCATCAAAACGCCGACCAATAAAGCGCTTGACGGAGTAGAAAGTGTTTTCTGGGTTCATCACTGCTTGACGTTTCGCAATTTGACCCACGAGGCGATCGCCATTTTTCGCAAAGGCAACCACCGAAGGAGTAGTCCGGAAACCCTCAGCGTTGGCAATTACCGTCGGCTTACCACCTTCCATAACTGCCACACAGGAGTTAGTTGTACCTAAGTCAATTCCAACAACTTTTGCCATAGGATTATTCCACGTTTATGTTTAATTTAATGAGTAATGAGATGAGTGCAGATAGTACAAAAAATCATTGAGACTAAGTTACTATTCTCTAATACTGAGGGTGATTGGTTAGTCTCTAGAAGGGTGGTTTACCGAACCTTGAGGAGGACGGTTGCCGTTTTGAGCATCCTTACAGATATTTTTTAGTAATCGTTGCTACTCCATTAACTGTAATCAATGGCAGGGGTTTCAGGATTGGGGTCAGCCGTAACCTAGGGGGTGGGTTTACCGCCTTGTGACTAAATTCTTGTGGCTTGGACAAATCTGGAGATGCCAGCGAAATCTGGGAAAGTACAAATATCTCGGTAGCTGCCCTGTTCCCGTAATAACCGCACCACTGTCTCCGGTTGCCCCGCCATAGTTTCCACCAGCCAAAGACCCCCAGACTTGAGGTAAGAGGGGGCGGTGCTGACTAAATGCCGGAGATCATCTAAACCATGTTCACCACCATCTAAGGCTAAGTGAGGTTCATGGTTAGTAACTTCCGGCTGGAGTTGGGCTATTAAGCTAGTGGGAATGTAGGGCGGGTTAGAAATCATGCCTTGGACTTGCCCCTGCAAAAATTCTAGAGGTGACCACCAAGAGCCTTGATGGAGATGAATCCTCTCGGCATATTTGTATTTATTTATATTGGCTTTAGCGATCGCCAGAGCTTCAGGACTCTCATCTACCGCATGAATAGTAATTTCTGGTAATACTTGGGCTAGGGCGATCGCTATGGCTCCACTACCAGTCCCCAAATCGACCCAAATTCCCTGAGTCAGTCCGGGATGAGTTTGCGTAGCAGTGATCGCCAGATCAATTAAGATTTCAGTTTCTGGGCGAGGAATTAAAACCCCCGGAGCGACTTGGAGATTTAAGTCACGCCAAGGGGTACTGCCTGCTAGGTATTGGAGGGGCGATCGATCCCGTAGTCTTTTTGCCAGCGCTGCTCTAGCTCCTCTAGGGAAATTTTCAAAGTAATCTCTGGTTGTTCCCTAAAGGATTCTAAGCGTAAGGTCAACGCCGTGAGATTAGTCATCTCCTGCAACAACCAATCTACTTCCCTCGGATCAATATCCTGCCCCTGAGTCGATCGCATAGCAAGCGATCGCCATTGCACCAATTCCAGCCCTGTAATCCGAAAATATCTCTGCATTTAGCGGGGAGTGGCAGGAATAGCTTGAGGATTAGGAGTAGTTGGTCTAGCTTGAGGACTAGGAGTTGCTCCCGGTGTAGGATTGGGGTCTGGAGGTAAGCTCTGGACAAACTGAATCGCTTCCCGTGAGGGCCATAGGACAATTTTTGCTAAATCTTCATTATCACTGGTCTGGAGGGTTTGAATTACACCTTCTAGGGGAATTACCTGCACCTGAATTGTTGCCGCCATGGTTGGTTGTTCTTGACGGAAACGAGCGATCATTTCATCTAACTGCTCTCGTTCAAAAAAGAAGGGAATTACCTGTTGATTATTCACAGAAATAGTGAGATAACCCTGATCCTGTCCGGCTCTAGCCGCAAACAAAGGAACTCCATTGAATTCTTGAATCTGGGGATTGGTCTGCCGAATAATAGTCGTGGCTTGCTCCACCTGTCTCTGCTGAGGAATAAAGGTGAAAGTAATCGGGTTGGGTTGAGTCCGGCTCTCATTGGCTAGGTCATTCACCTCTGCTAGAGATACTGGCACTACTTGGATATTATTACCAACTTCGGGGTTTCTTGTCCGTAACTCCTGAAGAAAGGTATTCGCATCTTGTTGGCTGATAAATACCCCCGCCACCGAATCTGGAGTGGCACTGGCGTTGTTGGCATCAGGGACAGTGGCCACTAGGGGCTTACCTTCGTTGTCGGTCAAGGTAAATACGGGAATGGGAGCAAGGGTGGAGCGGACTTGCTCTGGAGGTAGAGCCAAGGCGGAGAGGTTGGCACCACCAACGCCCAAGGTTCCTAAAATCGCAACGGCGACAATACCAGCAGAACGCCAAGAATGAGTGAGAAATTTCATTTAGCTTTACCTTTTTTTACCTTACTTTTAATATTTTTACCTTACTTTTAATAACAAATACAGTTTTTGAGCTTTACTACAATTGAGTTGTTCTGGGATTCGCAAAACTTGCTCCATTGCTTGAACCATCATTTGTTTGGTTGATAGCTTGATATTTTGATCTATGTTAAGGCTCTAATTTTCTATCTGAACCTAGCTATCTGAACCTAGCTATCTGAACCTACAGTAGAATAGCATCGGAATAGAAAAGTACGATCGCTAATCATCAGCTCATCAGCAAAGATTAGGTACACCTTTCAACCGAACTATGCAGTAGCAGACCATCTTCAATAAGTTTAGTTCCTAAAGATTCTGGGCTAAAGATTTGGGGATTGTTCCTAGATTTATTATTTGGATATTAAGCTATTAACGACTATCTCGATCGCCGCCATGACCAGCTCCCAACCTCCTGTCCAAACTAATGTTCAACCTCCCCAACCTCCAACTCAAGCACAATCCCCAAGCTCCCCCTCTCTAATTCAATCTTCAACTCAACCCACCCAAATCCTGACTTTCCAAGAATATTTATTCTACCAAGGAGAACCAGATGTTGTTTATGAACTATTTCGGGGGCGTTTAATTCCGATGTCCACCCCCAGCGCTCTCCATAGTAGCATTTGTACTTTTTTGGTGTATCAACTCCAAGCCTATATCGCCGCCCAAAACCTTGATTTGGTGGCAATCACTGTAGTTGGGGTGAGAACCGAAACCGATTCCTCCAGAATTCCTAATGTGATGGTTTGTAGTCAGAGTCTCTGGCAACAGGTACAGGCTCGATCGGGGGCGGGAGTCCTTGATTTTCAGGAGGTTCCAGCTTTGGTGATCGAAGTAACTAGTGACAATTGGCGAGAAGACTATATCAGGAAACGGGCAGAGTACGCCATGATTGAGAACCCCGAATACTGGATTATTGACCCCAAAAAACAACAGGTCTGGGTGATGAGCAATCCGGCGGGGCAGCATGGCTATGAACAGAGGGAATTTAAGGCGGAGGAATTAATCCAGTCTCCCCAATTTCCAGAGCTAAATCTGACGATCAATCAAATTCTGGCTCCGGCGATCGTCGAAGAGGTGATGAAAGCAGAGAAACTGCACCAAGAGCAAGCTCTAGCCGAAGAACGCCAACGGACAGAACGGGAGTATCAACGAGCAGAGCAGGAACGTCAGCGGGCAGAGCAGGCAGAACAACAACTTGCTCTCCTCCAAGCTCGGCTGCGGGAGCAAGGTATTGATATCTAGAAAATACCTAAAATATCTCGAAAATCCCGTGATATGATTTTGTTAATCCCTCAATCAGCCCAACAATCAGCCCAACAATCAGCCCAACAATCAGCCCAACAATCAGCCCAACAAATTTTTGAGACAGTCTCTTAGATACAGCCCCCTAAGATTAGAAATTTTCGATTAACTCTAGATAATACAAAACCTTGAATAAATCCTTGAGTCAACTTAACCCCTCCTCTACTTCTGATCTACAAGTTATCCCTGCAAATCTAGTCGTGAAAGGGAGAGTAAACATCCATGCTAGAGATATGATTGCGACGACTCCCCTCGAAGATTTGGCAAGTCAATTGGCAGAAAAATTGGGGCAAAGTCCTCTAGAGCCAATATCTCCAGAAAAATCTATAAAACCTGTAGATGAGAGTCGATCGCTCCCCTCGTCTCCCACAGAATTAACTGAATTAACCGAAGATTCCCCAGAGCCAAATCCAGAAGCTCTAGTAGAATCCCCAGAGGATTTAGCAGCCAAGGCAGCAGCCATCGATCGGAGCATGGCAGAATACCAACAACTCCAGTACCAATTACTCTTGGTCACTCTCTCGATCGCCCTAATTATTTTCATTACTGTCTGGATAGTTTATTCCCTGCCCACCGCCCTAAATTATTTGCTTGGTGGTTGCACAGGTGTGGTTTACTTAAAGATGTTAGCTAGAGATGTAGCAAGGCTAGGCAATCAAAAAAACAGCTTAGGGTATGCAAGGTTAGCTCCTTTCATCGGGTTAATGATCATTGCTACCCGTTGGCACGACTTACAAATTGTGCCAATTTTCTTGGGATTTCTCACCTACAAAGCCGCAATTATCGCCTACGTCCTCAAAACATCCTTTAGCTAGTTTTCCATTGCTATACAGCACTTTGCTTATCAGCGCAGTACCAAAAATAAAGATTTCCCTCGCCCTCGGCGGAGGAAATCCTGACCGAAATGCACCTGCAAGGTGCTGTATGTATAGCTAATTTGTCTCACTACCAATGCTTAACACTATCAATAGTTTAGACTCCCTAATTTTCGCAAAATTGGAAGTAGGGCAGCAATTTTACTGGCAACTAGGGAATCTCAAAATCCACGGTCAAGTCTTAATTACCTCTTGGATTGTGATTGGTCTCCTTGTAGTTGTTTCCTTTCTGGCTAGCCGGAGTATCCAGAGAATTCCCAGTGGCATCCAAAATTTCATGGAATATGCCCTAGAGTTTATTCGAGATATCGCAAAAAACCAAATTGGCGAAAAAGAGTACCGTCCTTGGGTTCCCTTTGTGGGGACTCTGTTCCTGTTTATTTTTGTCTCCAACTGGTCTGGGGCGTTAGTGCCGTGGAAACTAGTCAAACTCCCGGTGGGGGAATTGGCTGCTCCTACCAATGACATCAATACCACCGTGGCATTGGCTCTACTGACTTCCTTGGCGTATTTCTATGCTGGATTTAGTAAGCGGGGCATTGGCTATGTGGCGAAATATATTCAGCCTACACCAATTCTTTTGCCCATCAATATCTTGGAAGATTTTACCAAGCCCCTCTCGCTGAGTTTCCGGTTATTTGGCAATATCCTGGCGGATGAGTTGGTGGTGGGGGTATTGGTATTGCTGGTGCCTCTGTTTCTTCCCTTGCCTGCCATGGGTCTGGGTTTATTCACTAGTGCTATTCAAGCTCTAATCTTTGCGACTCTTGCTGCTGCCTACATTGGGGAAGCAATGGAGGGTCACGGAGAACATGAGGAAGAACATCACGAATAGTCCCTTTCGGGGTAAGATGTATAGCTGAGTGATCCCCAGCGTCACTGTCAATCATTTTCAGAGTCTTGAATAGGGTTTTTATCTTAGTTCAGGAATCTCAAAAAAACATTAATTCTGTAAGTTCAATTTAAGGAAAAATTATCATGGATCCATTAGTTTCTGCTGCTTCCGTTTTAGCTGCTGCCCTTGCAGTTGGTTTGGCTGCGATCGGTCCTGGCCTCGGTCAAGGTAACGCTGCTGGTCGAGCAGTGGAAGGTATTGCTCGTCAACCCGAAGCTGAAGGCAAAATTCGGGGTACCTTGCTATTGAGCCTTGCCTTTATGGAAGCTCTAACTATCTATGGTCTAGTTGTGGCTTTAGTTCTGTTGTTTGCTAACCCCTTCGCTGGCTAGATATTCAATCATAGCGGACGATCGAGGGGCGGGTCAGGAATTTAATAAATACTACATAAATACTGCCAATTTCCCTTCGATCGACTCTGCTACTAGAGGCTGAATTTCATCGCAGCAACCGCAAACCATCCGGCTCTCACCAAGATCATCAAACCTAGATTATGAACTGGACTATTTTATTGGCTGTGGAAGCAGCCGAAACCGCTAAGGAAGGCGGACTATTTGATTTGGATGCGACTCTGCCAATCATGGCGTTGCAATTTTTACTATTGGTGGCAATTCTCAATGGGGTGTTTTATAAACCCTTGGGGAAGGCGATCGACGACCGGGAAGAACTGGTGCGGACGAATATTTTGTCAGCAAAAGAGCGTCTGGAAAAAGCGCAAAACCTAGCCAAGCAGTACGAGCAAGACTTAGGGGAAACTAGAAAGAAGGCAGGGGAAACCATTGCCCAAGCCCAAGCCGAAGCCCAAAAGATAGCTGCTGCCAAGATTGCGGAAGCTCAACAGGAAGCCCAAGCCCAGCGAGATCAAGCCCAAAAAGAAATAGATGAACAAAAACAGTCTGCTTTTAGCTCCCTAGAGTCGGAAGTAGCTGTCTTAAGTCGCCAGATTTTATCAAAGATTTTGGGGACTAGCTAAATAGCTATTGATTAAAATAGCCAAAAAGTAGCAAAGGTTATAGCAGAAATCATGGAAAGTTTTTTACTTCTGGCTACCGAAGCAGCAGGGGAAATCGAAGGGGGCTTTGGGCTAAACTTTGATATTTTCGAGAGCAATCTCATTAATTTGCTGATTATTATCGGTGCTTTATTTTACTTCGGACGAAATTTTTTAGGAAACATTCTCTCAGAGAGAAAAAAGAAAATTGTGGAAGCGATCGCTGATTCTGAGAGCCGAGTGAAAGCCGGAGCCTCAGCCCTTGCCGAAGCTCAACAAAATCTGGCTCAGGCTCAGCTCAAGGCTGCCCAAATTCTCAAGGATGCGGAAGTTTCAGCCCAAGCTGCCAAGGAAGCAATTTTGTTGAAAGCATCTCAGGATGTGGAGAAATTGAAAGTAACCGCAGTTCAGGATCTCAATGCTGAACGGGAGAAGGCGATCGCCCAACTCCGTTCCCGAGTCGCTGCCCTTGCCCTTGCCCAAGTGGAAACAGACTTGCAAAATATAGATAGTTCTGCCCAGCAAAATTTGATCGATCGCAGCATCGCCCTACTAGGAGGTAGACAATGAAAGGTTCTCTATTAAGTGCTGAAGTTGTGGAACCCTACGCCGAGGCTTTGATGGCGGTGGCTCAGGAGCAAAACTTGGTCGATAAATTTGGGGAAGATGTGGCAAGTTTACTAAGTTTATTAGACTCATCCCCAGAGTTAAAGGTCTTTATCAGTAGTCCAGTGGTGATCGGCTCCGACAAAAAAGCCATTCTCCGCCGGATTGGGCAAGAAATTGATCCCATTATTGTCAACTTCCTGATGATTTTGGTCGATCGCCGCCGGATTATCTTTCTCGAAGGGATTTGTCAACACTTTAGAACCCTGATCCGCAAGCTCAATCAAACGGTTTTGGCGGAAGTGATTTCGGCGATCGAACTCAACGATAGCCAGAAGCAAGCCGTAGTCGACCAAGTGAAAACCCTTACCCAAGCCCGGGATGTAGAACTGGTCACCAAAATCGACCCAGATTTAATTGGTGGGGTGATTATCAAAGTCGGCTCTCAAGTTATTGATGCTAGTCTGCGGGGACAACTGCGCCGTTTAAGCATCAGTTTGGGTTAATCAACAAAATATACTAACACTAATACCTAGCACAGCAATGATTAGCATTAGACCAGACGAAATTAGCAGCATCATTAAACAGCAGATCGAACAGTACGATCAGGAAGTCAAATCTACTAATGTTGGTACAGTCCTGCAAGTAGGGGATGGCATTGCCCGCATCTACGGCTTGGATAACTGTATGTCCGGGGAATTGTTGGAGTTTGAAGACGGCACCGTCGGCATCGCCCTCAACCTTGAAGAAGATAACGTCGGCGCAGTATTAATGGGCGATGGTCGGGAAATTCAAGAAGGTTCTTCCGTGATTGCCACCAGCAAAATTGCTCAAATTCCTGTAGGGGAAGCCATGATTGGTCGGGTAGTAGATGCTTTGGCTCGCCCCATTGACGGCAAAGGAGAAATTGCCACTACCGAATTTCGGTTAATTGAATCCCCAGCTCCCGGGATTATCGATCGCCGCTCTGTCCATGAACCCATGCAGACCGGGATTACCTCCATTGATGCCATGATCCCTGTGGGTCGGGGACAACGGGAATTGATCATTGGTGATAGACAAACTGGAAAGACTTCGATCGCTGTAGATACCATCATTAACCAAAAAGGTGGCGATGTGGTTTGCGTCTATGTGGCGATCGGTCAAAAAGCCTCTACCGTTGCCCAAATTGCCGGAGTCCTCAAGGAAAGAGGAGCTTTGGATTACACAATTATTGTCAACGCGAGCGCCAACGACCCAGCCACCCTACAATACCTTGCCCCTTATACCGGAGCTGCCCTTGCTGAATACTTTATGTATAAAGGCAAAGCAACCCTAATTATTTATGATGACTTGTCCAAGCAAGCTCAGGCTTATCGCCAAATGTCCCTGCTGCTCCGTCGTCCCCCCGGACGGGAAGCCTACCCCGGTGATGTCTTCTTCCTCCACTCCCGCCTCCTAGAACGGGCTGCCAAACTCAGCGATGCCCTAGGCAAAGGCAGTATGACCGCTCTGCCCATTATCGAAACCCAAGCCGGGGACGTATCTGCCTACATTCCTACCAACGTAATTTCCATTACCGATGGTCAAATCTTCCTCTCTTCGGACTTATTTAACTCTGGTTTGCGCCCCGCCATCAACCCCGGTATCTCCGTATCACGGGTAGGTTCCGCCGCTCAAACTAAGGCGATGAAGAAAGTTGCCGGGAAGCTGAAGTTGGAATTGGCTCAGTACGACGACCTCCAAGCTTTTGCTCAGTTTGCCTCTGACCTAGATAAGGCAACCCAAGACCAATTGGCCCGGGGCGCTCGTTTACGAGAACTCCTCAAACAAGCAGAATATTCTCCCCTCGCTGTGTATGAGCAGGTGGCGGTAGTCTATGCGGGCTTGAATGGTTACTTAGATGAAATTCCGGTGGACAAAATTGCCGACTTTGCTTTGGGGCTACGGAGTTACCTAAAGAGCAGCAAGCCTAGCTATGGAGACATTATCGCCGACAAGAAAGATTTAACTGCGGAAGCGGAAACTCTCCTAAAGGAAGCGATCGTGGAATTCAAGCAAGGATTCTTAGCGGCGTAAAGAAGAAGGAGGTAGAGGAGAAGGAGGTAAAGAAGGTAAAGGGAGGTAGAGGAGGTAAAGGAGTTGAATTTATGAATATTTAGATTTAACTAACTGCTATAGGTAGCTTTACCAGAAAATCTAAGTATTTCTAATCTCCAGAATACCTACCTACTTTCTTTCTATTCTTTACCTCCCTGTACCTCCCCTTACCTCCCTGTACCTCCTTCTTCTCTCCTCCCCTTACCTCCCTGTACCTCCTTTTACCTCCTTATCTTTTTATACTTTTATGGCAAATCTCAAGGTTATTCGCGATCGGATCAAGTCCGTTAAAAATACTAAGAAAATTACAGAAGCCATGCGCCTAGTGGCGGCGGCGAAGGTGCGGCGGGCGCAGGAACAGGTGACGGCTACTCGTCCTTTTGCCGATCGATTGGCGCAAGTTCTCTACGGATTGCAAGCTCGGTTAAAATTTGAAGATGCTGATCTACCCCTCCTAAAACAACGCCAAGTAGAAACCGTGGGCTTGTTGGTGGTGTCTGGCGATCGAGGGCTTTGTGGAGCCTACAATAGCAATATTATCCGCCGGGCTGAGCAACGAGCTAAAGAACTCCAAGCAGAGGGGATTGCCTACAAATATATTTTAGTTGGGCGCAAGGCGGTTCAATACTTCCAGCGCCGGGAACAGCCCATTAGTGCTGTGTACACTGGCTTGGAGCAGATTCCTTCGGCGGCGGAGGCTTCTAATATTGCTGATGAATTGTTGTCTTTGTTTCTGTCGGAAGGGGTCGATCGAGTCGAATTAATTTATACCAAATTCGTCTCCCTGATTAGCTCCCGTCCTGTAGTTCAAACCCTATTACCTCTCACTCCCCAAGGTTTAGAGGTGACTGATGATGAAATCTTCCGCCTGACTAGTCGGGGGGGCAGTTTTGAAGTCGCCCGAGAAAAGGTGGAAACTCCTGTCAAGGGTTTACCTAGAGATATGCTTTTTGAGCAGGATCCGGTGCAAATTTTGGATGCACTGTTACCCCTTTACCTGAATAACCAACTTCTCCGGGCTTTGCAAGAATCTGCTGCCAGTGAACTAGCGGCGAGGATGACCTCGATGAATAATGCCAGTGATAATGCTAGTGCCTTAATTGGGACTCTAACTTTGGTGTATAACAAGGCAAGACAAGCCGCCATTACCCAAGAAATTCTGGAAGTTGTTGGTGGTGCAGAAGCTCTGAAAGGCTAGTGGGGTAAGCAATACTCACTCTATTGGTGGACGGACAGGCAAGGGGCTTAAGCCCCTTGTTCTATATAAGCCTACTGTTCTATTCAAGATACAACTAAAAAAAAAATAATTTTGTTCTAACTTGGTTTGGTGTAGAAAATAAACTCTAGCTCGATCGACCAATTTTCTCCCTGAC
>JAAUUE010000112.1 GCA_012031635.1 Coleofasciculaceae cyanobacterium SM2_1_6
TAGCCCATATTCTCAAAACTAGCTATGCCACCTTTGAAGTTGTTAGTCCCCTCGAACCGCAGCTTTTGCGCCAGCGAATATTTACCTTCGCTAGCCTAGTCACACCCAGTCCTCAGGGGGCGATCGCCTCTTCGAGATTAGTTACCTCTGGATTAGTTGGTGCAAGCAAAAAAATCCCCAACTCAAACCGGTGAGTCAGGGAATGTCAATCAGGGTGCATCTACCAATCTATTGTTCTGAGAAATAGGTCAACATCAGGATAACCAGCAAATATTTTGAGCTTTTTTAAGCGAGGCTTTTTTGGAAAACTTCCAGATCGCTGAGGGATCGATCGCTATACTTACCGTGGCGTTCCTGCTTCGATCGGACTTTTTCTGGTAACTCTGGTAAAATCCCAAAATTGGGGGGCATCGGCTGGAAATGCTTGGGAGAGGCACTGCTGATAAATGCAAACAAAGCCCCCATCATCGTCGTTTTGGGCAGCGTTAAGGGCGGTAAACCCAGCACAATTCGCGCCGCATTGGTTCCCGCTAACCAGCCCCCAGCCGCCGCCGCCGTGTAGCCTTCGGTGCCAATTAATTGCCCCGCCGCCAAGAGGTTCGATCGAGCCTTAAACTGCAAAGTCGGCTGGAGTAACTCTGGCGCATTCAAAAAAGTATTACGGTGCATGACCCCCAGACGGACAAATTCGGCATTTTCCAGCCCAGGGATCAACTGAAAAACTCGCTTCTGCTCTCCCCAGCGCAGGTTAGTTTGAAAACCCACCAGATTCCATAACTGCCCTGCCTTATCTTCTTGACGCAGTTGGACTACAGCGTAGGGGCGGAGATGTTTGTTGGCTCGATCGCTGCCATCTCCCAATCGGGCATCGAAAATCCCCACGGGCTTCAAGGGCCCATAGCGCATGGTGTCTTCCCCCCGCCGGGCTAGTTCCTCAATGGGCAAGCAAGCCTCAAAAAACTTTGCCGTTTCCCGTTCAAAATCCTTCAACTCTGTCTGCTCGGCTTTGGCGACTTCCTGCCAAAAATGCAAGTACTGTTCCCGGTTCATGGGGCAGTTCAAATAGGCAGCATCCCCTTTATCGTAACGAGAGGCAAGGAAAGCAATATCCCGGTTAATGGATTCCCCCACCACGATCGGGCTGGCAGCATCAAAAAAACTGAGGTACTCCAATCCGGTAAATCTCTGTAAATCTTCCGTCAAACTGGGCGCCGTCAAGGGTCCACTGGCCAGGACAACTACTCCTTCGGGAATTTGGGGGACTTCGCCCCGCCGTAGTTCAATCAAGGGGTGATTCGCCAACGTGGTAGTCAGATCATGGCTGAACTTGCCTCGATCGACCGCCAAAGCTCCCCCCGCCGGGACAGCATGTTCATCAGCTTTGCTAATTACCACCGAGCCTAAACGCCGTAACTCTGTATGTAGCAATCCGGCGGCTCGATCGCTAGCCATGGCTCCAAAGGAATTGCTGCAAACTAACTCTGCTAATTCTGATGAATGGTGGGCTGGACTGAACCTTTGGGGACGCATTTCGTGTAAGATCACCCTTACACCTGCTTGAGCGATCTGCCAAGCGGCTTCTGTCCCGGATAAACCGCCGCCAATTACTTGCACCGTCTCTGGATTAGTAGCTTGATTTATAGCTTGATTCATAACTTGTTTAGTAGCTGGTTGACTCACAATTTCCATAAAAATTTCACCCCCTCTGTTTAGTTTAATGTTTTCATCACAATTTTCTGAAGATAATGGTCAGTCCCAGAACCAAGTTATCACCCTCAAGGATGAGGCTGGGCGATCGCTAGACTGCTTCATCGAACAGGAACTAGACATCGATGGCTCAGAATACGCCCTGTTGTTGCCTGTAGATCATCCTATAGAAATCTTTGTTTGGGAAGACGATGGTGAGTTTAGCGACCCAGTCTTCCTCGAAGAAGAAGAAATTGATGTCATCTTTGCCGATGCCCAAGCGGTGCTGGCAGAACAAAATCTCGTCCTCAAGCGATCGGCCTTCACCCTCAGCGTGGCGGGAGAACTGCCCCCAGTAAATGAAGAAGAACTACTAATCATTGAGATGGAAGACGACGACATTAGCCTAGAACCCGAAGAATACCAGCCCCTCGCAACGTTCTACCACGAAGAAGAGGAATATAGCATCTACACTCCCAGAGATCCTCTGTTGCTATTTGCCAAGCGCAATGCCCACGGAGCTTTGGAACTTGTTCCCCCCGAAGAAGTCCAATCTCTTCAGCCTTTTCTTGAAGATATGCTCTTCTCTGAGGATGAATAGTAAAAAAATCATGACCCAACTTGAGCCTCAAAAACAATGTGTCGCTGGAATAGCAGGGTTTTGTCTCTCCTTTGGTTCCAGTTTTTGGGGGATTTTCTAGCCCTGTTCTAGACATTATCGTCCAAAGAATAAGGAAAACTAATTGTTAAATCAAATAAATTTTGGAGATTGTCTAGGTTATACTAAGAGACCGTCTTTAATTTCTAATTTCTATAATTTAAGTTATCCTTAGGGAAATCGGGAACACTAGCTCAGACCAATTAATCAATTTATGGGTGGAGGTATATGGGAGAAGCGAAACGTCGTAAATCCGTTTTGGGAGAAAAGTATGGTGAACAACCTTATATTTACCCTTGGCTACCAATTACCAAAACCCAGAGTGAACAATTTATTAAATGGACGACTACGGGTGCTTGGACAGGAATTGTTCTGTTAGCTGTGATTTGGGTTACGATCCGAGTGGTTGGGCCTGGGTTAGGATGGTGGCATGTTGATTAGTTCTGTGTATAGCTATTATCAAAAAACCTTAGTAACTTGAGGTTGAATAACTACCCCCCTGTACACTGCGCTAACATCAGTCCCTCAAACTTGGCAGACAAATGTTAAAAAAACATAAAATTTGCTAAGATAATATTTTCATTCAAGGAGGATAGATTGTTTATTAGACTTGCAGAACAACACAGACAGTTTGTACAGGACTTGGTAATGAACCTCCAAGCTCTGGCTCTAGTTCTAGAAAACCGTGGTTATCTTGCTTCTTGCTATACCTGCGGCAACCAAATGAATAGTGCTTCGTTTATGGTTAGTTTGACCGATAACCATTTAATCCGATTTCTGGTTTCTGATTATGGAATCACTTGGACGGAAATGCGGGACGATCGAGAGCTGATGAAACTAGAGGGAGCCGAAGCAATTAACCAATTGCAGGAACTTGCCAATCTAGTTAAGTATCAAGTGAAGCCCCACTTGGCACACCAAGAAGTTGCCTACTCTATTTAGCAACTAGTTTGAGCTAAGACCTAGTTAAATTTAATAGATTTAAATATTAGATTTAAGTCAAATTCTAATTTACTAAATTTCTAATTTAGATTGTGATGTAGATTTTGATTTAGAGCTTAATTAGGTTTTAAGTAAAGTTTCACCCCCTATCTGAATATTTATGAGAGGTTGGTTATCTATAGCCAGCCTTTTGTTTGGGATTTTTTAGAGATTTTTAGAGATTTTCTGGGGATTTCTTAAAAATTCTTGGCGGCAATATGGGTGGGAATATGATCAAGACTAAATTGGTTTTTCTCTAGCCAGTATTCTTTGATTTTTTCCTCTCCCTTGTTGGTTGCCCAATCCGTAAGCAGTTCCCGTTCCCCCGTGTAGGCAAAGCAAGGTACAGCCATGCCACAGGAGGTCTGCACGAGGTCGATCGTCATATCAAAAATTTGTCTGGCTCCCGGTAGGGGCTGGAGATGGGCAAAAAGTTCTTCCCATGCTCGATCGTTCCTATGAATTACTTTAGCAGTTCCATACAAACGCAGAATCACAGGTGATCCCTCAAAGGCACAAAACATGAGCGTCATCCGGGGATATTCTTGGATGTGGGCGGCGGTTTCATTACCGCTACCAGTGACATTTAGCCAAATTAATCGATTCTGATTCAAAACCCGCAAGGAATCCATCCCCTTAGGAGAAACATTCACCCGACTATCGGCGGTAGCTGTCCCTACAAAGAAAATTTTCTGAGCGGCTATAAATTCAATCAATTGGGTAGAAAGTTCGGTATATTGTTTCGCCATAAATATCCCTCTAAATATCCTTTTAAGTTTTGCTTAATTGTCGTTAAGAATCGTTGATTTCTAATAGTTATTAGTTACTTATAAAGGCTTATTCTGGCTTTTCAATGGTGGGTAAAGTGTACCAATAAGCCCAAGCAATTAATCCAAATTGGAGTGGTAATCTTAACCATAGCAACATCGGGCTAAATTCTGGAAAAAGCTGCGGATTGATTGCCATGTGAATATTCGCCGGAAACACCGCAAATAATAAGGCAATGAGACCCCAACCGGCAAGGGAAGTAAACTTAGGAATTAATAATAGCAATCCTAAGGCTATTTCACACACACCGCTTAGGTAAACTAGAAACAAATGCCAAGGCAGATATGGCGGCATAATTTTTAGGTAGAAATCTACATTTAGAAAGTGATTTAACCCTGCTAGGACAAAAAAGATTCCGAAGAGATATTTGAAAATAGACTTAATTTTCTGCATTGACTAAAACCTCAAATAAAACTCTATTAAAAGCCTATCCTAGCCTATTTTCTGATAGGTAAGTTATCGATCGAAGGGACTTTACCCAATTCTAGCTTTGATAGCGGCTTTGGCGCGATCGCAGCTACGCAGGAAACGGCGGGGACGGCGATATTTTTAATTATTTTTCCTTGTCATTAAATAGCAGGGGGAATACCTAAATCCTTGCAAATTTTCTTGACAAGAATGATTGAGTAGTCTGTCAAGATATCTGTTTATAGTTGATACTCACTGATAGTTTGTATCTTATTATACACTTGTCCCCACCTAGGCAGAAGACCAGAATAACTTTGTATAAACTTTGAAGATTGGGTCAGAAAAGGGATTATTGCAAGAAAATATAGCTTAGTCCTAAATAATTTTATCTGCCGCAGGTGGGTAATATCCTCATACCAGAAGCAATTTAACTAGCAAATGATTTAGGATCGCTACATTAAAACACAAGAACTTTAAGAGAAGATGCTAGAACACGATGTCATTATTGTTGGTGGTGGCTTGGCGGGATGTCGGGCGGCGTTAGAAATTGCCCGGATTGATCCCAGTTTGAAAATTGCCTTAGTTGCCAAAACCCATCCCATTCGATCGCACTCCGTGGCAGCCCAAGGCGGGATGGCCGCAACCCTGAAAAATGTTGATGATACAGATAGCTGGGAAGCTCATGCCTTTGATACGGTGAAGGGTTCTGACTATTTGGCCGATCAAGATGCGGTGGAAATCCTTACGAAGGAAGCCCCAGAGGTCGTAATTGATTTAGAGCATTTGGGAGTCCTCTTTTCCCGTTTACCTGATGGCAGAATTGCCCAACGCGCCTTTGGCGGACATTCCCACCAGCGCACCTGCTACGCTGCCGACAAAACTGGTCATGCCATCCTCCACGAACTAGTTAATAACCTCCGCCGCTACGGAGTCCAAATCTATGAAGAATGGTATGTGATGCGGCTGATCCTTGAGGAGGGACTTGCCAAAGGCATTGTCATGTATCACCTGTTGGATGGGACTTTGCAGGTAGTCCGGGCGAAGGCAGTGATGTTTGCCACCGGGGGTTATGGTCGGGCTTTTAATACGACTTCTAATGATTATGCTTCTACGGGGGATGGGCTTGCCATGAGTGCGATCGCTGGGTTGCCCCTCGAAGATATGGAGTTTGTGCAGTTTCATCCAACGGGGTTGTATCCGGTGGGGGTGTTGATTTCGGAGGCAGTGCGGGGTGAAGGGGCTTATCTGATCAATAGCAGTGGCGATCGCTTCATGGCGAACTATGCTCCTAGCCGCATGGAGTTGGCTCCCAGGGATATTACCTCGAGGGCGATCGCGAAGGAAGTGATGGCGGGGCGGGGTAGCAATGTGGACGGCTCTGCGGGGGGACCGTTTGTATATTTAGACCTCCGGCACATGGGCAAGGAAAAAATTATGAGCCGGGTTCCCTTTTGTTGGGAAGAAGCCCACCGTTTATTAGGCATTGATGCAGTGACTCAACCCATGCCGGTACGCCCGACGGTGCATTATTCCATGGGCGGGATGCCCGTAAACACCGATGGTCAGGTCAGAAGCGGGGCGGATGGATTAGTCGATGCTTTCTTTGCGGCGGGAGAATGTGCTTGTGTATCGGTGCATGGGGCAAATCGCTTGGGCAGTAATTCCTTGTTGGAGTGCGTGGTCTATGGCAGAAGAACCGGGAGATCGATCGCCCACTTTGTCCAAAACCGCAAACTCCCCAGTATTGATGAGCAGCACTACCTGCAACAGGCTCAGGCAGAAATTGAGCATCTATTTAACCAGTCGGGAACTATCAGAATCAATCAGCTACGTCAGCAATACCAAGATACCCTCACGGAATATTGCGGTGTATTTCGGACGGAGGAATTAATGCAAACGGGTTTAACTAAACTCCAAGCTCTCCAGCAGCAATACCAGCAAATCTATCTGGACGATCGCAGCAAAGCATGGAATACCGAATTAATTGAAGCTCTAGAACTCCGTAACCTGATGCTAGTGGGGGAAATTATTCTCACCTCGGCGCTGCAACGGGCAGAAAGTCGGGGCGCTCACTGCCGGGATGACTATCCTCAACGGGATGACACTAATTTCCTCAAACACACCCTCGCCTACTATTCAAGCTCCGGCATCGATATTACCCACAGACCCGTCGCCATCACCATGTTCACTCCCCAAGAACGCAAATATTAGCAGCTGATACTTAAAATTTATAACCCTACTAACATCAAATTTATGTCAAAATCAAGTCGGAAAGCGGGAAGAAATATTCGTGGGCTAGCAATAAATAGACGAATAGAGGCAATTACTTCCTTTGCTCTTGCGGGAATATTTCTCTGTGCGCCATTTTTCGTTAAAGCTTTGGAGAATTACGTAAAACAAATTCCTTCTCTAAATCTCTCTAAAACACAATTTGCCTTAAATTTGCCACCGATTGTCTACATATTTTTTGTTGTGATTGCTTTGTTATCTGTAGCCAAAGGAATTTTTCTATGGAAACGAGCTAATCATGCTGATCAAGGGGCTAAGGGTGAGGAAGATACGGCTCAAGAAATATCTCAACTAGAGCAAGATGGCTGGCAAGTTGAGTTTAATTTATCCTTGGGAAATAGATTAGGAGATGTTGATATTATTTGTATTTCTCCACAAGATAAAGCCTATTCGATCGATGTTAAGTCCCATCGAGGTGAAGTAACAACTGATGGTAAGCAGCTATATCGGCGATGGGGAAATACAAAGAATTCTTTTGAAAAAAACTTTCTAGAACAAGCTATGAAACAGGCTTTGCAAGTAAAGAAACAAAAGAACTTGAGCTTTGTAACTCCGATTGTGGCTTTTTCTGATGCTAAAGTTACTGTTCCTGCTGGTAAAGTCCAAAAAGTTTACGTAGTTGAGAAATCTAAATTAGTGGCACTTCTCAAATCCCTTGGTTAGAAATATATTTAATCAATATTAAAGAGTTTTATACTAGATATATAAATATTTGGAGGATTGAAGTTGGCTACAGCAGCAAAATACGAAGGTATAATTAAAACGCTGCAATGGGATGATTTGCGATCGCTATGGAATAATATTGAAGAACGCAACACTACTCCAGATTGGGAAACGGGTAAAGCCTTTGAGTATTTAGTTTTACGAGCATTTCAACTTGATGGGGCAGAAGTGAAATTTCCTTATAGTGTAAGATTATTTGAGGAAGAGGTCGAGCAAATTGATGGAGCAATTCATTGTTTGGGAATTTCTTGTTTAGTTGAAAGTAAAGATTTTACAGACAAAAAAGTTGATATTGCGCCTATTGCCAAACTTCGTAACCAACTTTTACGCCGCCCCGCAGCCACAGTTGGATTAATTTTTAGTCGAACTGGTTTTACACCCCCTGCCCTTGCTCTTTCACACTTCTCATTACCACAAGCAATCCTACTCTGGAATGGAGAGGAAATTAAGTATGCCCTAGATAATGAAAAATATGTGAGCTATTAGTTTTAAAATATCGTATGTGTATAGAACATGGACTGCCTGACTACAACATTATAGATACAAAATTATAGAGAGGAATCTTTGATGATTGCATATATTATCTGTGAAGGTTGTTGTGATATCCAAATACTTCAAGCTATTTTGCCTAAACAATTGCTTAAGGAAGTAGAATTTGTTGCTGCTGGTGGAATATCTTCAATAACATCTCTTGCTCGGTCTATAATTGTTCGGAGACAAGTACCTGTAGCTATAGTTGTTGATGCTGATTCAACAGTTCCTGAACTAGTACAAATGCAAGCTAACTCTATCACAGAGATTGTTGAAAGCGTATCTGTGAATACTCCAGTGAAGGTAATTCTTTTTGTCCCAGAAATGGAGGCTATTTTCTTTCAGGATACGCAGTTACTAGCCAAATTATTGGGATATATCCCATCTCAAGATGAACTGACTTTAGCAATATCTCAACCAAAAAAAATATTGAAGCAGTTGATTGATAAATCTAAGAAAGTTAATGATCTTGCCCAATTCATAAATAATTTATCTGATGAAGAGATTGATGATTTACGTAATACCTCAGTAATACAAGAACTAATCTCTTTTCTTCAAACAGTGCGTGAACCAGTAGAGGCTTGATAATGAATTTAGAATTTGTAATGGATTGGAAAAATATGTTTTAGGGTTTTGTTGGGTCGATCGAGAATCCTACATAACAAACAAATTAAATAAATGGCTTATTTGGAGGCATGAGAGTTCCGAGGAGGCGCTCGATGCGATTCTTGCCGTAAAACTGGGGATTATTTTCTGTCTCTGCTTCTGGTTTTTCAGGAGATTCTGCTTCTGGTTTTTGGTCTGCTGGTGCTGAGAAGTTGGCAGGATTTGCTTGAGTATTTGGGGCTGAGTTTTGAGAATTGGGGAGATTTTGGGTATTAGGGGAATTGGAATTTTGAGAATTATTTGAGTGGGTAAATCCGGGATTGGGGTCTACAAAAGTGGAGTTAACCAAAGGTAAGGGTGGAGGCGAGATGAAGTTTGAAGGGGTTTGATCTACTGGTGGTGTGGTGGGAGAAACGAAGGTGGAGGTAGTTGGTGTTGCAATTGGAGATGGAGGTAAGGTTTCGATCGAAGCAGCCATGACTGCTACTTCTGTGGTTGTGGTAATTACCTGTGTTTCCTGTTGAGTAAAAACCACTTCCCTGCCGATTTTCCCGACCAGAGATCCGGGAATAATGACTCCCTCTGGGTCAACATGGGTATTCCAAATCGTTGTCGTTGAGCCAATACAGGCATTAGCCCCAATGGTCACCGCCCCGACCACCAACACCCCAGCCCCCAGCACTGCCCCCGTTTGGATTTCTAGATTGCCCTGGTGAGCATGAAGGATTGTCCCCATACCAATACAAACTCCAGCCCCAATGGTTAAAGAAAAATTGGTATCTGCTTGCAAAATCACGCCGGGGGCGATCGCAGCACTATCATCAATTCTCACATCCCCAAGGACACAGAAATGTGATTTATTAATTGATGGCGGTTGCAGCAGTGGCATTTTTATGTGGGTTATTTGATATGTACTTTTATATTTACCAGGGTTGAGAAGTGTAGAGTAACGAAAATGATTGTAGAACTCTACACTACTTAGCACTAAACCTAAATCCTCGAGATTCTAGGGTTTTTGAATCACTTTTTCGAGGACACGGCGTTTTGCCTTGGGGTCAATACCGATGAGCCGGACGTATTCCCCTTGATGATCGGTGAGGCAGGCTTCCAGGGCAGCAATTACTTCTGATTCCCTTTGGGATTGGATGGGAGAGCAGGTTTGCCAAGAGCCAGTCTTGAAACGGCGTTGATCGGCGTGTTCTGTGCCGATGCGGTAGTTACTGCTCAAGAGATTTCTGACTTCGCTAAGGATTTCTGCGCTCAAAGAGCTTTTGGTCATAGCACCGGGACTGCTGGATTGATAGGAACTTGCGGCTTTGCCGTTGGTGCTACTACCACTAGAACCGCCCTTATGACTGCCATTAAGGTCGGCTTTGCTATTGGGGCGTTGAATAATCTGCTCCATAACTCGGCGTTTTGCCTTGGGGTCGATCGCAATCAAACGGACATATTCCCCGGTATGCTCTTCTAGGCAACTGCCCAAAGCATTGATAACTTCGGTGGCATTATTAGTTTGCAGAGAGATGGCACTCTTCCAAGAACTAGTTTTGAAGCGGCGTTCATCCGCATGTTCGGCGCCGATGCGGTAGCCTTGGCTGAGGAGTTGACGGACTTGGGTGGCTAGATCGCTACTAGTGCCACCACTATTTGCTTTTCCTTGGGCTGGGCTAGCAGTTTTTAGGGTAGTGGATTTCCCCGCCGGCACTTCTACACCACCGGGACGCTGGATCAATCTTTCTAAAACCCGACGTTTTGCCTTGGGGTCAATGCCGATCAAACGGACGTATTCCCCTTGGTGGTCGGCAAGACAGGCTTCTAGAGATTTAACCACTTCCGACTCTCGATCGCCCAAAACGCCGCCACTCTGCCAAGAACTAGTTTTGAATCGCCGCTCATCCGCAAATTCAGCCCCAATTCGGTAGTTTTGTCCCAGCAGTTGCCGTACCTGCTCCAACGTTTCTCTACTCAAACCCATAACAGTTCCTATTTTTGTATCTATTTCTGTATATTCAAACTTAGTAACCGAACCCTTTCCATGATGGCTCGCCGGACTCTGGCTTGGTTCATCACGGATCGATCGCATACATGATTCACTCACAGAGCAGCGATAACCCGCCCGCAGCGCATCGTTAATTCCCACAACATGGACAGCAAAATCTCGATCGGCTGGATTAACATCTGGCAAACGATCGGCTTGCTGCTGGTTAGTAATAATGGCTCCCGAAGGTACGTACTTCCCCGGTGGAATTTCCACATCTTGAATCAAGGCGTGCATCATAACAATGCAACCATGACCAACACGGGCATTAAATACAGTCGATCGAAACCCAATAAAACAATTGTCCCCCACATAGGCCGGACCATGAATCAGAGCCATGTGGGTAATGGAAGAATCTTTGCCCACCCACACCGAATACTTAGCTCCGTCATCGCCCACCACCCTGCCTTCCTCAAGCCCGTGAATTACCACGCCATCTTGAATATTCGTGCCTTCGCCGATATAAAAAGGTTTCCCCTCATCAGCACGAATTGAAGTTCCCGGTGCTACCAGCACATCTGGTCTAATATGGACATCCCCGATAATATTGGAAAAAGAATGCACAAAGGCAGTTTCATGAATCTTCGGCTCTGCCAGACTTTTTGACCAAGGGGTGGGGGGAGCCGCAAAACTGCGGACTACCATAAACGTCTTCCTCCTGCACAAATAACGATCTAATAATCAATACCAACTAATACCAACTAATACCCAACTAAACCTCAGCTAACAATACCCCGCTACAAATTAATCGAAAATTAATCAAAACTAATTAGAGATCAAATCTCAATTAAGATGTATGCATTAAGGGTCAAAAAAGATCAAAAACTAATTAGTTTTATTTCTCAGCAGAAAATTTATTATTTGATAGCTAGAACGATCGAGCCACTCATGTCCCGGAATAGCTTTAGCGACTTTAACGATCCTCATCTTTCTTGTTATAAATAGAGCAATTATTATCTACAGTTACCGTGTCAATAATTGCCACAATCAGAGCATCGATCGGTCGCCCATCCATTCCCGAAATTTGACGAGCTGCACTGCCACGAGTGACTAGTACCCACTCCCCTACTCCAGCACCCACTGCATCTGCTGCCACTTCATACTCTAGACTAGGATTACCCTCTTCATCCAGAAGTTGGAGGAGCAGGAATTTTGAACCTCTTAAACTAGGATCCTTGTGAGTGCTGACCACAGTCCCGCGAACTTTAGCAATTTGCATTTTTTAAGGTTTGCGTTCTCCGCTTTGCATTCTCCGGTTGATAGCTTAAGTATTTAAACTTTGGAGCTTTTTACAGCCTTAGTTTTTCTAGTCCTACAGCTTTCAGACAGGGTAACTTGAATCTGCTATTAATACTTCAAATTATTTTAGGAGTGGGAAA
>JAAUUE010000113.1 GCA_012031635.1 Coleofasciculaceae cyanobacterium SM2_1_6
CTTAATCTCCTAAGTTAATCATCATATTTCCACGATCGTCATCGCCCATGTGGCTCGCTACGATGCCCAATTTACCTACCAGCTCTACCGCCAATTCCAACAACTCCAAACTATGTCCCAGCTATCTACAACTCCCAATCCCTTTAGTAGTAGCCGAGTTGACAACCCCTTTCAAGATCATCTAGATTTTCAGGAAATCTATGCCGCCGAGTTTGCAACGCTTAAGTCTGTATTACTTGATGTTAAAAATGATCCCAATCAACAAAGTAAAGGAGCCTTAGTAATTGGAGCAGCGGGCAGTGGAAAAACCCATTTAATGATGCGCCTAGCGAAGGAATTTCTCAAGACTAATCGCCTCTTATTTATTCGCCACCCTAATAATGCTCAGTCTGTAATTTATCATACTTATTCCCGCATTCTCGAATCCTTTGCCGAACGAGTTCCCCATCAAGAACAAGACAGAGACCAAAACAGAGACCAAAACAGAGTTCAAGGTGTTGAAGTCAAAAAACTAGAACATACCCAACTAGAGCTTTTATTATCAAATAGCCTCATTAAAATCCTCTGCTCTCGAAACAAATTTATTAATACTCAAAAGGGGAGAGATATTATTGCAGCCTTGGAGAATAATAGCTTAAGTTTGTATAAGCGCCTTGGGGCTGATGGCACACAGAGAAATAGAGATAATTGGCAATCTATAGAAAAATATATTAATGATTGGTGGACAGAACGCTATACCGGGGCTGGTTATTCAGCAACTATTCTCAAGGGAATTATTCGGTTTTGTAGTTATACAGATTCTGGGAAAAAAGAACTAGTGAGGCGGTGGTTAGCTGGGCATGAATTAGAAGGAGAAGAAGCTGCTAGCATCGGCTTAGAGAATTGGTCTGAGGATTTGAGCCGGGAAGAATTTGCCCTCGAAGCAATTGGGGTCTTTGGGCGATTGTCAACTCTAGATGAGCATTTAATTATTGTATTTGATCAGCTAGAAAGCCTTGGTTTAGAACAAAATCGAGATGTATTAAATAGCTTTGGGTCGGCAGTTAAGGAAATATTAACCTATGTGCCAAATAGTTTGATTATTCTGAATTTGTTTCCCGATCGCTGGCAGCAGTTCCAAAGTTTCTTTGATAGCTCCGTGGTCGATCGAGTCTCGCAATACACCATCCAACTTCATCTTCCTTTAGAGACCAAACTAAAAAATATTCTTGCTCTGAAATCTCAGAGTATTGGCTTAGAGATTGATACTCTCTTTACACCTCTAGAATTAGGAGATATTCTTAAACAAAAATCAATCAGGGCAGTTCTCAACCGAGCAGCAGAATATTATCGATCGAAGGCTGATGGTCAACCTCTGACTCAAGCAATTGTTGATTTACCTCCCCTTTCTGAGATAACCACAAATACTAGTGACAAAAATAACAACACAGATTTTCTGGCGAGATTTGAACTTCTGGAAACAACTGTTAGAAAAATTGCAAACTTATTATTACCTTTTGCTCAAGGGGAAATTCCAACTAATCTCTCTAGTTTTTCACCCACTTTAGACGCAATCAATCCCGATTTAATAGGCTTAAATACTCCTTTGCAAGGGGCAGATCTAGTACCAGATATTGTGACAACTTATCTATCTCAAACTAGGCAAAATCTAGAAAAAGAATATGATCAAATCACCGTGATTGATGACTATGATGATCTCGGTAAACTTAAGGCGATCGTCAATGCTTTTCAACAATTCCAGAATATTGAAGTAGGTCAAATCCGCTTGGGGAAAAATAACATTCCCGAAAATCTGCTCTTGACTATTAATCACCAAGACTGGGCGATCGCTTTCCTGCAATTAGGTGGTAATGCGTTTACAACAAGAATTAAGAATTTTAATGAATGCGTCCATCAATTATCATCTACAAAGTTTTACTTGATCCGAGACAGTCGATTATCTGCAATTAAGCCCGGAACTGTAGGCAGAGAAAATATTAATATTCTAAAAAATGCTGACAATGGTGAGTTTATATTGCTAGAGAGGGAAAAGCGGATTAATTTTGAGCTACTTTATCGATTAATTATTGATATTCAAGAGCAGGATCTAGAAGTTGATTTATCTAAGGCTCTGCCCATTGCCGCTCGTCATCTCCGGGATGATTGGCTAGTCCAAATATTAGGCAAACCTTTAATTGATTAAGGAGATGACTTCAATAGTTTTTGTAGTTATAGGAATTTTAATTTTATTGTTGGCTATGCTCGAAATGGGGCTGAGGGCGGCGATCGGGTTTGGGAATCCTTTAATTTATGTTGCCGACCCAGAAGTTGGTTATTTATTGGCTCCGAATCAACGGGTACGGCGCTTTGGGAATTGGGTAGAAATTAATGAGTATTCTATGCGGAGTTCTAGTTTATCAAATTCGCCGCCAGATTTACGGATTTTATTATTAGGAGACTCGGTACTCAATGGCAGTTGGTGGACAGATCAAAACGAGACAATCTCCGCAGTGGTAACAAAGATTTTATTAGATACTTATTCATTAGCTAATTCGTCAGTTAAAGCTACTTTGCCAAGTAATTTATTAAATGATTCACCAAGCAATTTCCTAGATAATTCACAGAGTAATTCATCAAGTAATTCCCTAACTAATTCCCCACTTGTAGAAGTTCTTAATATTTCCGCTAATGGCTGGAGTCCCCGTAATGAGTTGGCGTACTTACAAAAATTTGGCTGTTTTCAAGCCCAGATTCTAGTTTTATTGTTGAATACCGATGATCTGTTTGGTACGGCTCCCACTTCGATTCCCGTGGGGAACGATCGCTACTACCCCAGCCAGAAACCTGCCCTTGCTATTCTCGAAGCTGCCACCAGATTACTGCCCTACGCTCCACCTCCAGAAATGGCAGTTGTTAATGCCGAAGGAGGCGATCGAGTGGGATTTAACCTTGCAGCAATTCAGGAAATCCATCACATCACCCAAACCCAGAATATTGCCCTAAAAATTGCCCTCACTCCCCTCTTGCCCGAAGTAATCGATCAGCCCAAGGATTATGAAATTGTTGCTCGATCGAGATTAGCCACATTTACCCAAGAGCAGGGCATCGCCTACCTAGATTTTTTACCAATTTTCCAGAGCCACGCTGCTCCAAAGACTCTCTTCCGTGACCAAATTCACCTCAGTCCTGCGGGAAATCAGCTCGTTGGTGCTGAAATTAGTAAGCTAATTGTAGCGAAAACCCACCATCTTAAGTTAGAAAATGAGGTCTAATAGAACTAAGGAAAAAATAAAGTATATGTAAGGCGGGCAATGCCCACCCTACTCTAAGAAAAAACAAAGTATTCACCAATCAAATCATCAATCACCTAATTAAGCCGAAAGGTTGCTGGGGGTCTTCATGTCTAATTACGATTCTGATAAACGCAAACTACTATCTGTGCTGTGTCACGGTTCCGTCTTTTTGAACTCCTTAATTATCGGGGCGGGAGTTCCCCTAGCAATTTTGATTGTCTCTGATGATCCAGTAGTCAAGACCAGTGCGAAGGAATCCTTGAATTTCCATTTTAATATGTGGCTGTACTGGGCAATTTTTGGGGCGTTGGCATGGATTTTAATTGGCTTGCCTTTTTTGGCACTTGTGGCGATCGCCAACCTGATTCTGCCGATCGTGGCAATCCTCAGTTCCTTAACAAAGCCTGACGAATCCTACCGCTACCCCTTTATCTTCCGCATTCTCTAGGTTTGGCTAATAGGCAATTATTGTGAGCGACTAGTTAGAAAATACGCTGCGATCGTACTGCATTTTCATTGACTACTTACAGTTGCTTCACTAATTACTTCTAGAACTTCTTTCGGATGTGAAATCATTGGAAAATGGCTTGATGCCACAGTTGCTGTTTTTGCATTCATTCGCTGAGACATTTCGTGCTGTAAATCTGGCGGAACTGCCTTGTCGTTGCTTGCTAGAACATACCAGCTTGGTTTATCTCTCCAAGCAGGCGAACTTGACTTCGCTTCCGTTAGTGATATCGATGGTGTTATTTGAGTCGCATGAATTAATGCCTTTCTTTCTTCTGAGAGGTCATTTGCTAAAACTTCATCAATACCTTCTCTGGAAATCCAAACAAAACCATTTTGTTCTTGAAAATGCGGAGAAGGGGAACCATATTTACTCATTAAATCAGCCATGGATTCGCCAGCATCAGGAGCAAGCGCCGCAATATATACCAAACCAGCAACTCGTTCATCATTGCCAACTGTAGTAATGACGAAACCTCCCCACGAATGACCAACCAGAATACATTTCCCCTCAAGTTGGTCTAAAGCACGTTTTGTCGCAGCAATATCGTCTTCCAGAGAGGTAAGTGGGTTTTGCACTGCAATTACTTTATAGCCTTCTGTTAGCAGCGTCGGAATAATCTCACTGTAACAGGAGCCATCTGCCCAAAAGCCGTGAACTAAGATAATGTTTTGAACTTTGCTCATAAAAGTTTTAATGAAAATAGTGTTAGCTCTAAAATATTTTCAATAGAGTATCAAAGAAGCAGTTGAACTATACATTAAACGGAAAAATTCTGTCTAATGTCATTATGAGGTACATAGGCTGAATGTCAAGTTTCGGGCTAATCACTTTATATGGGATGTTATACAGAAAAATTCGGGATATTTACCTTGTACAGGATGTTATAGGTCAAAGTTCTGTCTAATCACCTATTTAGCGTGTTAGCTCAACAACATTATGTATCAGCTCTATTATTTTTTTAGTAAACTTAGGGTTGGGTAATCTTTGGTTGTTAAGCGGAAATTTATTGGGCTAGAAAGATTTATTGATAAGAGGAATTATTTATGTCGATCGCTCCCACTCCACCAAAAACCTACACCCCAGCAGAATACCTTGCTAGAGAAGTAGAGGCAGAAACTCGCCATGAATATCGTAACGGAGAAATTATTCCCATGAGTGGTGGTACTCCAGCCCATAATGAGATTGTTAGTAATTTGATATTTATCCTCAAATCTGCTCTTAAATCTGGGCTTCAGGGGCAAAATTATAGTATCTTTGCTGCCGATCAGCGTCTCTGGATTCCTGAATCAAATACTTATACTTACCCTGATGTGGTAGTTGTGCCAAAACCGATCGAACTCCAGCCCGGACGTAAAGACACGATCGCTAACCCTGTACTCATTGCTGAGGTGCTGTCCAACTCTACCAAAGCCTACGACCGAGATGAAAAATTTGCTGCCTATCGTACCGTGTCTACTTTTCAAGAATACCTACTTATTGACCAAACTCAGCCCCATGTGGAGCAGTACCGGAAGCAGGGTATCAATCAGTGGCTCTTTCAGGAATACAAAGGCAGGGGCGCAACAATTATGATCGAATCCCTCTCTGTAGAATTGAAACTAGTTGACCTCTACGAAAACATTGAATTTGTCTAAATTTTCTCCCCTTGTCCCTCCTCCCAAGGCTACAATTTTTCTCTATGAATCCAACTCTAAATCCAGATCTAAACTCAGATACTCAAGCCGAATCCCCCAAAATCTATATTTATGATACAACTCTCCGGGATGGGGCGCAGCGAGAGGGGTTGTCTTTGTCTTTGGAAGATAAATTGCAAATTGCTCAGAAACTAGACCAGATGGGGATTCCCTTCATTGAGGGCGGCTGGCCCGGTGCAAACCCCAAGGATGGGCAGTTTTTTGGGCAACTCAAGGCAAATCCTTTAACTCAAGCTCAAGTAGTGGCTTTCTGCTCCACCCGTCGCCCCCATACCACTGCTGCCAAGGATCCTCTTCTGCAAGCGATCCTCGAAGCAGAAACGGCTTGGGTAACAATTTTTGGCAAATCGTGGGATCTGCACGTCACTAAGGGGCTGCATACGACCCTAGAGGAAAATTTAGCGATGATTCGGGAGACGATCGAGTACCTGAGCAGTCAAGGGCGACAGGTAATTTACGACGGCGAACACTGGTTTGATGGCTATAAATACAATCCTGATTATGCCATGCAAACCCTCGAAACTGCCCTCGAAGCGGGGGCGGCATGGTTAGTTTTTTGTGATACCAATGGCGGCACTTTACCCCACGAAATTACTCACATTGTCCAAGAAGTAATTAGCAAATTACAAATCAAGTACGGAAAAATTCCCCAGTTGGGCATCCATACCCACAATGATGCTGAGACTGCGGTGGCAAATGCGATCGCTGCTGTGCAAGCCGGAGTCCGCATGGTGCAGGGGACAATTAACGGCTATGGAGAGCGCTGTGGCAATGCTAACCTATGCTCTGTGATGCCCAACCTCCAACTCAAACTCGGCTACTCTTGTTTAGAAGATGCGCAGATGCGGCAACTCAGTGCCACCAGTCGATTTATTAGTGAAGTGGTGAACCTTGCGCCTAATGATCATGCAGCCTTTGTGGGGCGATCAGCCTTTGCCCATAAGGGCGGCATTCACGTTTCCGCCGTAGAAAAAAATCCCCTCACCTACGAACACATTACCCCGGAGGCGATCGGCAACCAACGGCGGATCGTTATTTCTGATCAATCGGGCTTGAGTAATGTCTTAGCTAAGGCTCGCACCTTCGGGATTAACCTCGATAAAAGTCATCCCGCCTGTCGGCAAATTTTAGAGAAGCTCAAAGCCCTCGAAAGTCAGGGCTATCAGTTTGAGGCGGCGGAAGCTAGTTTTGATCTGCTCATGCGGGAATTTTTGGGGTCACGTCCAGAGCTATTTTCCATCAAGGGTTTTCAAGTTCATTGCAATATGACCCAAGACTGGACTCATGCCCTAGCTACGATTAAGGTGGTCGTCAAAGATCAAGATATTTTAGAATCGGCGGAGGGAAATGGTCCTGTGTCTGCGCTGGATGCTGCGCTCCGTAAGGCTTTAACTAATTTTTATCCCGAAATCGCTCAGTTTTATCTCACGGATTACAAAGTCCGGATCCTCGATGGCGGGGCGGGAACTTCAGCGAAAACAAGGGTGTTGGTGGAGTCGAGCAATGGGCAGCAACGGTGGACGACCTTGGGGGTGTCGGGAAATATTTTAGATGCTTCCTACGAGGCGGTGGTGGAGGGGATTGAGTATGGTTTGCTGTTGGGGAGGCGATCGGGATTTGATCTGCTCATTTCTGATCCTTAATGTTTAGTAATATTCCGGAATCACTCCACAGGAACCAGAAAAATCTGTAGTTACTTAGAGATAGAGATTTTTGATATTGACGATCGCCTGTAATATTAAGAAATAAGCCATAAAAATAATGAACTTACCTGAAGAATTAAGAAAGATTGCCTTAGAGCAATCCCAAAATTTCCCCCCGGAGCAGCTTGCTCAAATAAATCAAGAAATTGAGAATCTAAGGCTCTCAGGGCTGATCCAAAAGAGTCTCCAAGTGAACGATCAATCTCCCGATTTTACGCTGGTGAATGCAGCCACAGAAGAGCTTGTGCAGCTAGAACAAGTCCGGCAAACTGGAGCAGTAGTTTTATCATTTTTTCGGGGAGCTTGGTGTCCCTACTGTTCTCTAGAGCTAATTGCCATGGAAGAGATTTTACCCACGATTCTCAACCTCAAAGCTACACTACTGTCTATTTCCCCGGAAATTTCTCGGCGTAGTCGCGCTGCTGCGAGGGAAAAAAATTTTAGCCATCCTATCTTAGTGGACAATGGAAATCAGGTTGCTCGGCAATTTGGGATTGTCCATCAAGTGGAGAAAGTCCTCCGGGAAATCTATCACAACTTTGGGGTTTCTCTGCCTCTCTTTAATGGAGATGAGACCTATGAACTACCAGTCCCAGCAACTTTTATCATCGATCGCCAAGGAGTGATTGCCTACCGTTTTGTTGACCCAGATTATACTAAAAGGGTTGATCCGGTGGAAATTATTACGGTGCTAAGGCAACTCAAAGATAATCAAGTTTAAGGATTAAAATTCAAGTGTCAAAATCAACTTTTCATATTAGAAATACGGATGATGAAATAGCTAACGGAGAGGGAGAAAATAGCTACGCCGAGACCAATAATCGAAAGGCTGGGGGTTTTGTCTAGATCGAGGATGATGATTTTTCGGGCGATCGCCACCAAAGAAGTGACAATTACTAGTTCGACTTGAACTACATGTTTACGGAGGTAAGCTGTAATATTTTCTAAAATTTCTAAGGCAATTAGCACATTTAAAAACATCCCAAAAAATTCAAAAAGTCCTTTTCCCAAAAGAAATTTAGGTTCCGAAAATATATCAATAACTACAACTCTGATCAAGTCTGTAGTTGCAATAATAACTATCATAATCATTGCCAAGGATAAAAACTTAGCAACAATTGTTTCGATCTTTTCAACCGTATGTAAAAAACCTTCATCTTTCCAGAGATTAGTGAGGTTCCTGAAAAATCTTTGCATAATCAATAGGAATTTTGGATATATTGGATATAATTGACAACCAAGAGATACTCTATCATCAAGATTCGCAAGATCATCCACCTTCTCAAGCTGAATCAGCGTGCATTCTAAAACTTAGTTAATAATCTTTCTATTATTTAATATTTCTTATGGGAGAGCCGCAGCGATCGCTCATCACCACTGGAGTCCTATCGACTCAACAACTAACGTCAGCAACAAGCTACCTGAAGCAGCTTTTTTCTGGTTTAGTCGCCTTAACCCAAATTAATTCTGAAGATCTGGCCAAGGCGATCGAGCAAGTCCACCAGTCTGAACCGGGGGAATCTGCAAAGTTTCTAGAAATCAAAAGACAAGATCAATTAGTTAATCTTTTTTTTTTAATGCCCTCAAACCAAGACTCTATGCCTAAAACTGTTTTAACCCAAGCGGAATTAACTATTTTTGTTCAAGTTTGTAGCTATCTTTGTCAGCAACACCAAGAACTAATTCGCCGAGCTGTGAGTCTGATGGAGCAGCTAGCTGGAGAAAAAACGGATCCTTGGCAGGCAACTTTACTAGATACTTACGCCCAAAACCTAGAAGTTTACTATAGCCATGCTGACTCCAGAAAAATTAAACAACTGGGGGCAAAACTGCTTTTGGACTTGCTCTTCTACAGTTCTGCCTACGGACAGGAGCGATTGTGGTGTAGATGTATAGAACCTTGAAATCACAGCATTTTTCAGCTAGATGAAGACATGCTTTTCCCATAGGACAAGGGGCTTAAGCCCCTTGTCTGTCATCCATAAACCAGAAAAGTGCTGTATCTTGAAATCAAATTTCAGCCCAAGTTAAATTAGCCCCCACAAGTCAATAGCGATAATTCGTTGACAGGAGTTGATCAGGGTTTGGATGTACAATTGATTACATTATTATAATTTCATAATCCTTAACCACATTTTTGCCAATGGCGCACTGGACTTATACTCCTCCCACTTGTACTCTCTCCGTAGAAACTACTAATTCTTTTTTGCCTAAATTACCTTGGGTAGTTCCGGTCGTCAGAGCCTTAAAGCCAATTTCCCCTGCCTCAAGGATCAGTTTTGTCTTGAGCTTTGATGACCCCCGACGGACAGTGGAGAGTATGACAGTGAAGGGCGATCGCTCCCAGATCGATCGATTGTACTTGGCAGTAAATGTTTATATTCAAGAACTCTTAAACAAAAAAGGTTTAGCAGCAAAGGAACCGCAGGGGCAAGTGTCCCTCAACTCGAACCCCACAGGTGGTCGATCTGCTCAGCCCTCCAGGACTCAAACTCTGGCTCCTCAAAAGCTATCACCTCAGACCCTAGGCGCTAACTCTACTTCTCCCTACCTGCAACCCCAAGGTTTTTTGACCCATCGACTATATTTAGGGGAGTTACAAACAGGTAATTTGACCTCGATCGATCTGACCACAACCCAACTATTTGATCTAGTCACGGCTCTGGATGCCTACACTAACGAGATCAATAACGTAGCTCCTAGAAATAACTGGTGGAAAAGTAAATGGTTTGCTAACTGGGGACTGGCTACGGCAGCTATGCTCTGTTCTGTGGGTCTGATTTCCTTGGGCTTGAAGCTATTACAAACCCACAAGGCAGCGGAGGCGATCGCCCCCACTTCCCAAACTATCGATAACCGTCCTGCGCCTGCGGATGTGCAAATATTTCCGATTCCTAGGGCATCTATTCCGCCCCTACCCACCACTGCCCCCCTAGGGGCGAACCAAAAGCTGACAATTCCCAACCCAGTCCAAGTTCCCCCCGGCGGTAGTGTGAATATTCCGCCCCTAGCTCCACCCGCCATCCCTCGAACTGTTGGGAACAATCAAGGCAATTTGGGTAATCAAAATAATCAAAATATTCCCAATAACCAAACCTCGGTATTTCCTCCCGGTGAAACTCCCAGCCCAACTCTACCCAATTTCGGGAGCAGTCTCCGCTCCGGGGAACCCAATTTCTTACCAAACCCCGGTCAACTATCTAGTCAACCATTACCCCTAGTCCCGCTCAGCTTGCCCAATTTGCCAGCCCTGAACCCCAACGATTTTCAGGAGACTCCTACCCCAGAAGCACCACCTTTGAGCTTGGAGAGCAACTCTCCTGAGGTGGAAGAGAAGCAAAGTAGCCCAGCAGCCGGAGCGTTGTTTGATCAAATTCCCCAAGTGCCGGAGGTGAGAAAGTATTTTCAATCCCGGTGGCTTCCCTCTGGAGAATCATCGCCGACTCTAGAGTATAGCTTGGTGCTGAATAGTGACGGCTCGATCGCCCGGATTATTCCCCTCGGACAAGGGGCGCAAAATTATCTCGATCGCCTCGATCGTCTAGAGTTTCCCGCTTTGCATACTCCCTTTGTGACTCCCTTCCCCAATGGTGGCATGGCAAAAATTCGCCTTGTTCTGAATGCCGATGGCAGAGTCCAAACTTTTCTAGAATCCCTGTGATTGACCTGTGATTAATCTATAGCGATCCTAAATCATTTTCTAAATTAGATTGCTTCTGGTAGGTGATTTCACCCGCCTGCGGCGGGTGAAATTATTTAGGACTGCTATATGATCATAAATTGCTTAAATCTCTATCATTAAATTCCTGAGTTAAGATTACGGAAAACCGCCACTAATTTTGACTTCATTATTTGCCCACCTAGATTACTATTAAATAAGATTCAATCACGATTACTAACTAATAGCTAACTAAGAGCTAAAATCTTATTAACCTTATTTACTTTTAACCATGTCATTCTTTGATTCTGAGATTATTCAAGAAGAGGCGAAACAGTTATTTCAAGACTACCAATCTTTGATGCAACTGGGTGGAAGCTATGGCAAGTTCGATCGAGAAGGGAAAAAGCTCTTTATCGACCAAATGGAAAGCATCATGGAGCGATACAAAATTTTCATGAAACGCTTTGAATTGTCAGATGATTTCATGGCCCAAATGACCGTCAAGCAACTCCAAACTCAGTTAGGACAGTTTGGAATTACCCCCCAACAAATGTTTGACCAAATGAATTTGACCCTAGAAAGAATGAAAGCTGAGATCGAAAATCCTTAGTTTTCAAAGAATTACTATTTTAACGTAAGTTCGAGATAAGAAATATCCTTGATGCCATTTTCCGAAACCATAACCACGATCGCCGGCTGAGCGGAGTCGAATTTATGCTGAGCGTTGTCGAAGTAGCCAAAACCTCACCACAAATCTTCGATCGACTATCTCCACTTATAACGGAAATATTCCCTTTGACTTCCCTACGACAGGCTCAGGGCAAGCGCTCAGGGAACATCTCTAGGCTTAGGGTCAGAGCTTTTGCTTAAACCGAACTCAAGTTATTCTAGGGTTGCTTGAGGATTATGCTGAAATTTTTCTATAGCTATTCTAGGGTTGAGCAAAGGAAGTCGCCGGAGGAAAGTATTGGACTGGTTCATCCTTGAGAGCTTCGAGCATGAAACTCCGCCACACTGGAGCTGCATAGGTTCCCCCAGTTACCCCGCCGCCAATGGGTGCATTGTTGTCGTTGCCTAGCCATACTGAGGCTGATAGTTGCGGCACATAGCCCACAAAACCAGACATCCCTTTCTGAGGAAGTTGTCCCCAGTTTTTTCCGGCTGCCTGCCGCCCGATCGCCGCCGATCGAGCCGTCCCCTCCGTAATTAC
>JAAUUE010000114.1 GCA_012031635.1 Coleofasciculaceae cyanobacterium SM2_1_6
GCCGATGCTTATAACAGCGGTAAAGTTAGTACTGCTGAAGTAGGTCAAATACTTGAATTTTCATCTCGTCTCCAGACCCACGCTTTTGTCAAAAATGGGAATTTATCTAAATTATGACGAAATTGAATTAGAAACTGATCTACAAACCCTTCAGGAGATTAGGGCAAAATGATTGTTGTTTCTGATACCTCGCCAATTTGTTACTTATTGCTAATCGATCAAATTGAAATACTCCCAACTCTCTACCAAGTGATTATCATTTCGCAAGCAGTTGTTGAAGAACTAAGCGCAGCTAACTCACCATCTGTAGTCAAGAAATGGATTGCCCTTCCTCCCGACTGGCTGCAAATACAATCGACCTCAATTCCTCAAGCCCTTGAACTAGAAAAACTCGATCGGGGTGAACGAGAAGCAATTTTTCTCGCTGAACAACAAAATGCTGATCTAGTAATTTTGGATGACAAAGCAGCAAGAAGATTAGCTCTAGGAAGGAGCTTAAGAATTATTGGGCTTCTAGGGATTTTGAAAGACGCTGCTCAATCTAACCTAATAGATTTAGCAATAGTTTTTGCAAAACTTAGAGAAGTTGGTTTTTGGGTTGAGCCTAGCTTACTAGAAAGACTATTGAGAGATAATTAGCCTAGTACTTTATTATGACGACAAACTTAGTTGAAAATATTAACCTACCCATGCCGCAGATTCAGGATTTTTGCCAACACTGGCAGATCGTTGAATTTGCACTCTTTGGTTCCGTTCTCCGGGACGACTTCAGACCAGATAGTGATATTGATTGCCTCGTGAAATTTGCAGATACCGCCGATTGGAGCTTATTCGATCGAGCCAAGATGCAACAAGAACTAGAAATTATCATGAACAGAAAAATAGACCTAGTAAACAAGAAATCTATAGAAAATAGCGAAAACTGGCTACGTAAAAGAGAAATTCTAAATACTGCTAAAACTATCTATGCCACAAAATAAAGACGCTGCTTCTTTACTCGATATTGCCAAATCTGCCCGAAAAATTCTTAAATATAAACAAGGTCTAAGCAAAGCTGAATTCATAAATGATGATAAAACTTAATCTTCAATCTTATACCAGCTTTTAATTATTGGTGAAGCAGTTAAACGAATATCCAAAGAATTTAAAGATCAAAATCCAGAAATTCCTTGGTCATTAATTGCAGGAATGCGGGATAACTTAATTCATGAATATGATGATACAAATTTAGATGAAGTTTGGAAAACCTCAGATCAGGATATTCCCGAACTACTAAATCTGATAGAACCACTTTTGCCAAACCAAATACCCTTATTAGGAGAATTATGAGAAATTGGAATGCTCTAGAAGAAAGATATTTACAGGACGATCTACCCGCCCGGTTAGGAAATTTAGCCTCAAATTTGGCACGGATCAAATCTCGTTGTCAAAATGTAGCTAATGGCGAACTAGTGGCAGAGTTATTACAGGAAAGCAAACTATTTATTGAATGGACGGCTCAAGATACCGAAATAGACATAGCTGCGGAATTAGTTGAACTGCAAATTCAGTTAGCTTGTTGGCAATATGATTGGACAAAGATTTGGGCAGATATAGAACAACGCCGAACAGTTAGCGAACAGAGCAGAATTTGGTCAGAAAAAGTGTTGCAGATGTCGGGCTTGTTGGCTGTAAAAATGATTTAGGATTGCTATATTATTTGATTTTTGTTTTTGGGTGACTAGGCAAAAAGTTTCCACCTAATCACCTAAGGGTAGCTCGATCGCTAGAAGTTAGTAAATCTAAAATATAAATCTAGATTTCGGCAAAGGCGCGTTCGATTAAACGTCGGGCTAGGGTTTGCACTCCGGTGTGGTAGTAGTAATTGGTGGAAACATCAAGGAAGGCTCCGAGGTATTCTAGTTTGTCCTTGGAGATTTCGACAAAGCTCGCTAAATTATCAACTACTTTTTCTGGGGTTAAGCCTCGATCGCTCACAAAGCCATTCATCCAGCCCGTAGTTGCATCAAAACTTTTAGTAATGAAATTTAACTGACCATCGGTGTTACCGCCGGGGATCAAGCTGCTGACACTTTTGAAAACAGGGTTATTGCCCAAATCACTAGGATTCAGACCCCTGAGAGTATTCAGACCCTTGAGGGCAAAATCGGGACCAAGGGGAATGAGACCATCGAAACAAACTAGGGCTGCCATCCGCATTAGGGATTCACCACTGTAATCAGCAAGGGAAGCCACAAAATCACCAATGCTGTCACCGGGGATGCCGTTGATCTGACAAAACGCCACCAACTCCACCACCAGCTTGATGCAGAGATCAATGCTCTGGGATTTTTCGGGCTTGGGGGTGAGGTTGCTCAGAAAGCCAAGGAAAGAAACATCTTCACCAATTTTGCCGGCGAGGGCGGCGGCTCCGAGGGCGCTGGAGGCACTATCTACGGTTTCATAAAGCCACATCGCCCGTTGATAACCTTGGGATTTGTCATTGTAGAGATGCACTGCCCGATCGCCGATCTGTTGGATCAAGGCTTCATCGGTTTCTCCGGTGATTAGCTTAATAGTGTTCTCAAACCCTACGGGATTAGTCCACTGACCGGGGATCACGAAATCTAGGGATTTCAGGGACATAACCGTCAAGCCGCCTGTGGGCAGTTTGTCAACGATCTCAAAAATTGATTTACTCACGATCGAAATCTCCTAAATTTTAGGTAAAATTATTTGCTTAGCTCTTAGTTTTAGGCAAGTTTTAGCTCTAAGATTGAACTATTTAGCCACGACTTTCTGGCTACTTAACTCGGGCTAATCCGGCGAGGTCAAACTTCCCTAACCAAGTTTCTCGATCGGATACAGTAAACTCAGGAACCTTAGACGTAACCTTAGCTTGGTAGCGATCAGCAACTAATACGGCTGTGGCAGTATTTCCTTGATTCACCGCCGGGAAACCACCAATACTTTTGGTACTTTGCTGAAATTTTGCTGCTGCGGCGGGGTTACTAATGGTGTCATTGATGGACATCAGGGCTAGAGTTTTACCATCCTTCTCGAGCTTGGCATTGGCAAAACCATCCTTCTCTTGGGTGTAAACTCTACTGAAACCATCGCCGGAGTTTGGGAAAAACTTATTGAATTTGCTGCCATCAGTGGCTGCTTTCGATACAGCAGGGGTAGCTTGGGATTGGGTACTTTCCTGTTGTGCTTGATCAAATCTGGAAGTTTGAGTAGCAGCACAACCGCCGATAATCAAGAATAATACTAATAGTAGAGGGGCGATCGCTCGCTGCCAACGGGGGGTATTCATTGTCTATCTCCTAAAAATCTGGGGTGTTTCTATCAACTGTCAGTTAACTATCGGTCAGGTCAATTGTCGGTTCCAGTCTAGCAATTTTTCCGAGGATTAATCCCTTATTCAGTATCGGTAATAACAAACAAAAAACGGCGGATATCCCTACCCTGAAACCATGAGAATCATTATCTATTCCTACAACTATTACCCAGAGCCGATCGGTATTGCCCCCCTGATGACGGAACTAGCAGAGGGTTTGGTCAAACGGGGACACGAGGTGAGAGTAGTGACGGGGATGCCCAACTATCCAGAGCGCCAGATCTATCCCAGTTACCGGGGCAAGTTGTACACAACGGAACTGAGGAATGGGGTAGCTATTCAACGCAGCTATGTCCTAGTTCGTCCCCGTCCCAATTTGTTGGAAAGAGTTGTCTTGGATGCCAGTTTTGTGGTCAGTAGTTTTATTCATGCCCTCCGGGGTAAACGTCCTGATGTGGTGTTTCTGACTTCGCCGCCGTTACCGATCGCTGTCCCTGCGGCTTTGCTAGGTTGGTTGCACCGTTGCCCCGTGATTCTCAATCTCCAAGATATTATTCCTGAAGCCGCCATTCATGTGGGTTTATTGAGTAATAAAAAATTAATTTGGGTGTTTGAAGGCTTAGAAAAATTTGCCTACCGCACCGCTACTAAAATCAGTATTATTGCCGATCAATTTGCTGATAATTTAATCAGTAAAGGGGTGTCTCCCCAAAAATTAGTGGTGATTCCCAACTGGGTTGATACTAATTTTATTTTCCCCATGTCTAAAGATCATAATAATTACTTCCGTACTGACTACAAATTAGAGGGCAAGTTTGTGTTTATGTATAGTGGCAATATTGGCTTGACCCAAGGATTAGAAACCGTTGTCCGGGCGGCGAAGTTACTCGTAAATCTGCCAGAGTTGGTGGTGGTTGTCGTCGGCGAAGAAAAGGCGATCGGCAGGCTCCAGAAATTTGCCCAACAACTGGGAGCTACTAATGTAATGTGTGTGCCGTTTCAACCCAGAAATTTATTACCCCAAATGCTGGCAGCTATGGACGTGGGTTTAGTGTTGCAAAAACAAAACGTGATTGCCTTTAATATGCCTTCCAAAATTCAACCCATCCTCGCCAGTGGTCGCCCAATTATTGCCTCAGTTCCCCTCAATGGCACAGCCGCCGGAGCAGTTCGATCGAGCGGTGGTGGTTTAGTCGTCCCCCCCGAAGATATCAACGCCCTCGCCGGAGCTATGGTCAATCTCTATAAAAATCGTCAGCAAGCAGCAGAATTAGGCAAATGTGGCAGAGAATACGCCCTCCAGCATTTTTCCTTTGAGCAAGCCCTAGACAACTACGAAAATTTATTTCTATCTGTCCAAAAATCATCAAAATAATCAGCAAGAATTTCCTGTCACCACAGACAAAACTTCTGCTCAAGACTTTCCCAATCAGAGTAATTTAGGAGTATAATGGCAGCCTGAGATAATCTAAATTTCTCCTTGGGGTTGTAGCTCAGTTGGATAGAGCGACCGCCTCCTAAGCGGTAGGTCGAGGGTTCAAGTCCCGCCAATCCCGTAGTTATATATCAATTAGGAATCAGGGTTGGAGCCGAAACGGTAGCCTCTGCCGTAGACTGTGTGAATTAAGGGGGTTTCACCGATCGCCTCTATCTTCCGTCGCAATAAACGTACCAGAGCCGCTAAGACATTACTGCTGGGTTTTTGGGTATCTGACCAGAGGTATTGATGGATTTGTTCGTGGGTCAGGAGTTGCCCCGGATGGCGCATTAAATATTCTAATAATTGGGTTTCTTTTTCTGATAATTCAATTAATCTGCCCTGACGATAGGCAAGTTGGTTGGTACGATCGAGTTCAAGGTCTTCCCCTTGGATCCTATCCCTGCCGGGTTGCCCAGAGGCTAATTCCGTGGCTAACTCGGTGGATTCCGTGGAGCGGCGGAGTAAGGCTCGGACTCGGGCAAGGAGTTCCCGCAGTTCAAAGGGTTTGACTAGGTAGTCATCGGCTCCCGCATCTAAACCCATGACTCGATCGTCTAGAGTATCTTTCGCCGTGAGAAATAGCACTGGGGTCTGGTTGCCCTGCGATCGCATTTCCTGACAAATTTTTAGCCCAGAAATCTGGGGGAGCATCCAATCTAAAATTAATAGATCGTAGGCTCCCTGCTGAGATAAACTTCGCCCTCGATCGCCATCGTAGGCAACCGTTACTTGATACCCTTCTCGCTGTAATACGGCTTGGAGGGCGTTGGTTAGCTCGGCTTCGTCATCAACTAACAAGATATCCATGGGAACTTAACTCAAGAAATCCCGGGGATCAGTAACGTAGCCAGTCAGAGCCGAGGCGGCGGCAGTGTAGGGAGAGGCGAGGTAGATTTGGGCAGTTTTTTCACCCATCCGTCCGGGGAAGTTACGGTTCGTAGTAGATACACAAACTTCGGCACTGTTCATTCTGCCAAAAGTATCCTTAGGACCACCGAGACAGGCGGCACAGGAAGGGGCGGCGGGTTCAATGCACCCAGCTTGGAGGAGAATTTCCGAGATTGTCTGCCCTTCGTGCTTTTGGGTAAAGAGGTCTTCATAGACTTTCTGGGTGGCGGGGACGATGTAGGTAGGAACCTTTACCTGTTTGCCTTTGAGGATTTGGGCGGCATTGATGAAATCGGTAATTTTGCCCCCGGTGCAGGAGCCGATGTAGACTCGATCGATCTGCACATCCCGGCAATTTTTGGCTAAATCCTTATTATCTGGAGAGTGGGGTTTGGCAACTACAGGCTCTATTTTAGAAACATCGTAGTGACGCACGGAATAAAACTGGGCATCTTCATCGGTATACACCGCCTCAAAAGGCTTGCTAGTGCGGGCTTGGACATAATCAAAAGTTGTCTGGTCTGGAGCGATTACGCCATTTTTGCCCCCGGCTTCGATCACCATATTGCAGAGGGTCATCCGTTCTTCCATGGTCATTTTGGCGATCGCTTCCCCGGCAAATTCCATCGTCCGGTAGTTGGCTCCCGCAACGGTAATATCCCCAATAATCTGCAAGATCAAGTCCTTGGCGGTGAGATAGCTGGGCATTTCGCCATCGAGAACAAAGCGCATGGTGGCGGGAACTTTAATCAAGAGTTTCCCTGTACCCATGATAAAAGCGGCATCGGTGTTCCCGATCCCTGTGGCAAACTGCCCAAAGGCTCCGGCGTTGCAGGTATGGGAATCTGTGCCAAAGAGGATTTCTCCGGGGCGGGTGTGTCCTTCTTGGGCAAGGGCAATGTGGCACACGCCTTTATAGTCGGGGTTGGCTTTGAAGTTAGATTTATCAGTAATGTCGTAAAAATATTTAATCTCTTGTTCCTGGGCAAAATCCCGGAGAATATCAACATTCCGGTTGGCTCGTTCGTCGGCGGTGAAAATATAATGATCGGGAATTAAAACAATTTTTTCTTTGTCCCAAACCTTGGCGCTGGCTCCAAATTCTTTCTTGAATACACCGATCGTCCCCGGCCCGCACACATCATGGGTCATCAACAAATCCACATCAACCCACACATTCTCCCCCGGAGTAACGCTCGATCGACCCGCCGCCCTAGCCACTATCTTCTCCGTCATCGTCATACCCATAATATTCTTCCTCTATATAAAAAAATCTAAGTATTTAGTCATTGTAACGGATCGCATTGATCTTGAGGCCTCGTCTCATCTATTGATAACTTTTGAAAGCATAATACTGAACACTTTATAGAAATCGCCCTGCTTAATTATTGCCGTTACACATAGTCTTTTATTTGGTGGAGGTTTAGGATTGTTTGCTTGGTATATTACTCACAAACTTCTAAGATCAACTTCTGCTAATAAGCAAATATCTCCCATTCCTACATCAGCAAAAATTGAATCCAAGTAACCAGAAAAACGATTGCTCCCAGATTATAGATATAACTAACAAATAGCTATTATTAAGAGTAGAGGTGGCGATCGCCCAAGCTGCCCAAGAACAAAACTAGCTTTTTTCTGGAGGATTCTGAGTTAAGATGATGTCCAGTGACGTGCAAGTTAATATAGATAAATACCCTCAGAAATATATTGAAGATTGACTGAGTTTAGGTGTGAGGAGAAATTATACATTATGGCAAAAACAGGTTCGTTTATTACTGGAGTATTATTAGGAGGGGCGATCGGGACTCTCACCGGACTGTTAGTGGCTCCCCGGACTGGGCGAGAAACTCGACAAATCCTCCGTAAATCTGCTGATGCTCTCCCGGAACTAGCAGAAGACCTGAGTACCACTGTCCAAATGCAGGCCGATCGATTCTCAGAAACTGCCCTGCGGAACTGGGATGGCACCCTCGAAAGACTGCGGGAAGCGATCGCTGCGGGGATCGAAGCCAGTCAACTAGAACCACCCTACCCCTCTTCCCCCATTAACATCCGTCCGAACTCTGTTGAAAACAACAAATAGTCAATAGATTAGCCAAATTATTAACTAAATCTCTGATCGAATTTTTGTGGGTCAATCCTTGGTGAATAATCCTCTATTTTGGTTAGCCCTGTCCCTCGTGCTGGTGGCAGTTAGCCTCACGGTGCTGTTGGCAACAGCTTTACCTGCGCTCTGGCAACTGGCAAAAACTGCTAAGAGTGCAGAAAAACTTTTTGAAACTTTGCATCAAGAGCTACCGCCGACCTTGGAGGTAATTCGCCTCACGGGGCTGGAAGTGAATGAACTCACCACAGAAGTTAATGGCGGAGTCCAGAGTGCGGCGGAGGTAATTAAGCAGGTGGATCAAAGTATTTTAGTTGCCAAAACCCAAGCTCAGAAAGTCCAAACCAACGCCCGCAGTCTGGCTAGAGGTCTCAAAGCTGCTTGGCAGGTATGGGGTTCTACTAGCTCTTCTCAACAAAAATCGCCGCAAACTTCAGAAGAGTCCCCAGTGACAAACTCTACAGCTTTCCCAGAAAATCCTCCCCAAACTCCCTTTGAGGACTTAAATCATGTTGCTCGTGGCTCGATCGAGAATCCCCCAGAACTAGTAACTGAGAACCCAATGGAGCCAGTCAAACCCCAGAAAGCCTCCAGAAATTTGGACAATAGTACTAAAGAAGTTCTACACAATTGAAGATATTAGGCAATGCTCAGTCAATCCGTTCAGCCGTCACGCAACTAAGCACTGGGAAATGGTTTGTCCTCTTGGAAGTTAATTTATATTGCGGAAGATTACGCTGTATCAAAAACTACAATTTATCTAGTGATAACTCCAAAGTCAGTTAAAATAAAGTTAGTCCTAAATGTAATGGATTTGGCTACAGACTTGTGGAATGTGTGTTCTTTGCAGAAAATATCTAGTTTGCAGAACTTAAATAAATTAGCTTAACTAGATTGAATGGCGTAAGGTGGGCATTGCCCACCCTACCTAGATAGTCTAGGGGTAAGTCCTAAATCAAATATAAATATTAAGGTAGAGGTAAAAGTATGGCGATCGCCACCGTTAATCCTGCTACTGGCGAAGTATTACAAACCTTTAGCCCCATGAGTGGGGAAATGGTTCAAGAGATTTTAGCTCGATCGCACCAAGCCTTTCAGCAATATCGCTGGACTGATTTGGCACAACGATCGACTTGGTTAAATAACGCTGCACAGATCCTTGAGGCAGAAAAGATTCACTGGGGGAAATTAATTACCTTAGAAATGGGTAAAACCCTGAAAAGTGCGATCGCCGAAGTGGAAAAATCGGCTTTGGTCTGTCGCTACTATGCCGAGAATGCAAGTAAATTCCTCGCCGATACCTCGATCGCTACCGATGCATCTTCTAGCTTTCTGCGTTACCAGCCCCTGGGGATAATTCTCGCTGTCATGCCTTGGAACTTCCCCTTCTGGCAAGTATTTCGCTTTGCTGCCCCAACGATGATGGTTGGCAATGGGGGGCTACTGAAACATGCGTCTAATGTGCCCCAATGCGCTTTGGCAATTCAAGAGATTATGGAGCGGGCAGGATTTCCGGCTGGAGTATTTCAAACCCTTTTGGTAGAAGGTTCCCAAGTCTTGCCCCTTTTGGATGATCCCCGCATTAAGGGAGCCACTTTAACGGGTAGTGAACCCGCCGGAGCCGCCCTTGCTGCTGCTGCTGGCAAAAATCTCAAAAAAACCGTTTTGGAATTAGGGGGCAGTGACCCTTTCATTGTCCTTCCCAAGGCAGACCTAGAGGCAGCCGTGGCGGGGGCAGTAACAGCCAGATTAATTAGCAACGGGCAATCCTGTATTGCCGCCAAGCGCTTTATTTTGGTGGGATCGATCGCTGCACCTTTCCTAGAAAAATTTGTGGCAAAATTCCAAGCTCTGCAAATGGGAGATCCGCTTCTGGATACTACCGATGTTGGCCCTCTAGCAACACCGGGCATTGTCCAAGAATTGGATACCTTAGTCCAAAAATGTGTAGACCTGGGAGCCAAGGCTCTAGTCGGCGGCAAATTAACCAGCGATCGACCGGGGAATTTTTACCCACCAACTATCCTCACCGACCTGCCCCCCGGCTGTCCAGCCTACCAAGAGGAATTTTTTGGTCCCGTGGCTTTGGTGTTTCAGGTTCCCGACCTCGAAGCAGCGATCGCCCTCGCCAATAGTACTAAATTTGGTTTAGGAGCCAGTGCTTGGACTCAGGATACTAGGGAACAAAACCGCCTGATCAATGAACTAGAAGCCGGAAGTGTCTTTATTAACTCGATCGTCAAATCCGATCCCCGCCTACCCTTTGGCGGCATTAAGTCCTCTGGCTACGGCAGGGAGTTGAGTCATCAAGGCTTACTAGAATTTGCCAACATCAAGACTGTTTGGATGAACAGTGAACAGTGAACAGTGAACAGTGAACAGTGAACATCAAGAGCTTACAAATAACTACTGCTAACTGCTAACTGCTAACTGCTAACTGCTAACTGATAACTGCTAACTGATTTATGAACACTGCTGAACTACTGATTAGATGCTTGGAAAATGAAGGCGTAGAGTATATTTTTGGCTTGCCGGGGGAAGAAAACCTGCATATCCTTGAAGCCTTGAAAAATTCGACGATTCAATTTGTGACTACTCGCCATGAACAGGGAGCCGCTTTTATGGCGGATGTCTACGGTCGCCTCACAGGGAAAGCTGGGGTTTGTCTTTCGACCTTGGGCCCCGGAGCAACTAACCTAATGACAGGGGTAGCGGATGCAAATCTGGATGGAGCACCTCTGGTTGCCATTACGGGACAGGTGGGAACCGATCGTATGCACATCGAATCCCATCAGTATCTTGATCTTGTTGCCATGTTTGCCCCCGTCACCAAATGGAATGCCCAGATTGTCCGCCCCAGCAACACCCCGGAAATTGTTCGCAAAGCTTTTAAGATTGCTCAGTCAGAAAAACCCGGCGCTGTCCACATTGACCTGCCGGAAAATATTGCAGCCATGGCAGCAGCAGGGGAACCCCTCCGCAGGGATAGCCAATCAAAGGTTTATGCTTCTTTTCGGAGTATTGAAGATGCGGCGGCGATGATTTCTCAAGCCAAGAATCCACTGATTTTTGTGGGGAATGGGGCAATTCGTGACCGGGCGAGTGAGGCAGTGACGGAGTTTGCGACGCGGATGCAGATTCCGGTGGTCAATAGTTTCATGGGTAAGGGCGTAATTCCCTACACTCATCCCTTGGCGTTGTGGTCGATCGGGATGCAGCAGCGAGATTTGATTACCTGTGCCTTTGAGGAAGCTGATCTGATTATTGCCATTGGCTACGACCTGATTGAGTATTCCCCCAAAAAATGGAATCCCCAAGGAAAAACTCCCATAATTCACATTGGCGCAACTCCTGCGGAAATTGACAGTAGCTACATTCCCCTAGTAGAAGTAGTAGGGGAAATTACGGATTCTCTCCAAGAAATTCTCAAAAGAGCAACTCGTCAGGGCGTGGCTAGTCCTCGATCGATCGAACTCAAGGCAGATATCCGGGCTGACTATGAAGAATACGCCAATGATACAGGCTTCCCCATTAAACCCCAGAAACTCATCTATGATCTCCGCCAAGTTTTGGGGGCGGAAGATATTGTCATTTCTGATGTGGGAGCGCACAAAATGTGGATGGCTCGGCACTATCACTGCGATCGACCCAATACCTGCCTAATTTCCAATGGTTTTGCAGCAATGGGGATTGCGATGCCGGGGGCAGTGGCAGCGAAACTAGTCCATCCCGATCACCATGTGGTGGCAGTAGTGGGGGATGGTGGTTTTATGATGAACTGTCAGGAGCTAGAAACCGCTCTGCGAGTAGGAACCCCCTTTGTCACCCTGATTTTTAATGACGGTGGCTATGGCTTAATTGAATGGAAACAGCAAAATCAGTTTGGCTCCTCTGCCTTTGTCCATTTTGGCAATCCAGATTTTGTGAAATTTGCCGAAAGTATGGGTCTAAAAGGCTACCGGATTACCTCGACGGCGGATATTATCCCTACCCTAAGAACTGCCCTTACCCAAAATGTCCCCTCTGTCATCGACTGCCCGATCGACTACACCGAGAACCTCCGTCTCACCCAAAAATCTGGCGATCTAAGCTGCAAAATTTAACCTCTAAACTTATAGCAAAGAAAGACATAGCTAGGACAAAATAAGAGTTGTGAAACCCCCGCAGTGCGGGGGTTTCACAACTTAAACTTTCTTCACCATCTCGGTCTTTG
>JAAUUE010000115.1 GCA_012031635.1 Coleofasciculaceae cyanobacterium SM2_1_6
ACGGAATCTCGGAGAATGGCACAACAGCTATCTTGGCACGCCAGCTATGATCCCTTAACTGGGTTGGCAAATCGGCGGGAATTTGAGCGCTATCTCCGGCGGCGATCGCCACAGCCAAACGAGGACCGCAGGAACACACCCTCGCTTTTCTGGATATTGACAGATTTAAGGTAGTTAATGATACCAGTGGGCATATTGCTGGGGATGAGCTATTGCGGCAGATCAGTATGCTATTGCAGGATAACCTCCGGCAAACAGATATGATTTCTCGGTTTGGGGGAGATGAGTTTGCCATTCTCCTCCACAATTGTGAACAAGAAGCGGCGATGCACATTTTGCAGGGATTAGTGGAACTCATTAAGGGTTTTCGGTTTGTGTGGCAAGATAAGCTCTTTACCCTAGGGGTGAGTGTGGGGATTACAGCGGTGACGGCGGATAGTCCAGATGTGACGCAACTTCTCAGTCGCGCTGATGCCGCCTGTTATGTGGCGAAGGAGCAGGGCAGGAACCGAATCTACGTCTATTGTCAGGAGGATACCAACCGTCCCCACGGAGAAATGGAGTGGGCAGCAAGGATTCAACAGGCCTTAGAGAATAATCAATTCCGACTTTATTACCAAACTATTTCTCCCTTGCCGGGGCCGCCAAATTTGAGTAGTATCACAGTGAATAATGTGAATGTAGTCAACAGTTTAAGTAATGGGAATAACGTTAATTTAGGTAATAATTTAGGTAATAATTTAGGTAATAGCCTCACAATTCAGCGAGAACAGATTATCAAAGATAAAAATGTTAAAGATAAAAATATTGTGACTCCCCTCCTTAACTCTTCATTGCGGGAGGAACATTATGAAATTCTCTTGAGATTGGTAGATCAAAATGACTCCTTGATCATGCCCAGTGCCTTTCTGCCAGCCGCCGAGCGCTATCATCTCATGCCCATGATCGATCGATGGGTGATCAAAAACTTGTTTGGTCTAGAAGAAATCTGGGAGCTATACCGCCACTCCTCGTGCCAGAGTTTGTTTACTATTAATCTTTCTGGAGCTAGTCTCAATGAAGAGAGTTTTTGGGAATTTTTGGTGGAGCAGATAGACCACTACCAAATTCCGCCCCAGTTATTGTGCTTTGAGATTACAGAGACTGTGGCGATCGCTAACATTACGAAAACCTCTCGCTTTATTCGGCAGATCCGGGAGTTGGGCTGTCGTTTCTCCCTTGATGACTTTGGTAGTGGGATGTCTTCCTTTGGCTACCTCAAGAATTTACCCGTGGATTATCTAAAAATTGATGGGGAATTTATTAAAGATATTGTCGAAAGTTCAACTAATGCGGAGATTGCGGCGGCGATTCATCGGATTGGGCATGTGATGGGGATGCAGACTATTGCGGAGTATGTGACGAACCAGAAGGTCTGGCAAAAAGTTGCAGCGATCGGCATCGACTACGCCCAAGGCTACTACATCAACCGTCCCCAGCCCCTCGACCCCAAATTATTTCTCGAAACCCAAGCCGTGTCTTGATTTGTAGTGACGGCTTCAGCCGCCGCACGTATTATAGCAGCTTGCGTTCAGCTAAGTGGTGGTGCGATCCCCCTAAATCCCCCTTAAAAAAGGGGGACTTGAAGATCAGAAACTTAGCTTACCAGAACTGAATTTGCTGTAATAAAACCAGATTGAGTATTATTTGTTGATTGTTGGTACGGAGAGGGTGGGATTTGAACCCACGAAGAAGTTTCCTCCTTAACGCATTTCGAGTGCGTCGCATTCAACCGTGCTCTGCCACCTCTCCAGTTTTTCTGATTTTGGTTTCCCCATTTTAACGCTAATTGCAGCTTTGTTGAGCGTCAGCAATGCTCATTTTGAAAAAAAAACTCTGAGAGGGAATATAGTAGTCCTAATTGATTTTACCCGCCGCCGGCGGGTGGAATAACCTACCAGCAGCAATCTAGTTTAGAAAATGATTTAGGATCGCTATATCAACATTAATTAGTTTAATTAGTTTAATTAGTTGCAAATATTTGGCTAGCAACTTTATCAACTTTATAGCCAGAATCGATCGACTCTAGAGGATCCTTGCGGAGACGGTGGCGCAGACAGAGGACAATCACCCGGTGGATATCATCTACAGTAACCTCAGTGCGCCCTTCGTAGGCAGCAAGGGCTTTGGCAGCGCGGTTGGTGACAATATCCCCCCGCAGACCATCCACATCTAGCTCCGAGCAAACCCGGGAAATTTTCACCCGCAGCTCATAGTCCATTTCGACTTGGGGCAGGAGGGTTTGGGCTTTGCTAATCTGGTCTTGGAGATGGCTCTGATCATGCTGGTACTTGTTCAGAAACGGTTCAGGGTCTTGATCAAAGGCTGACCGTTGCTCCACGATCTGGACTCGGAGTTCTGGTTCCTTGACCGTGCGGATTTCGGCGTGCATTCCGAAGCGATCGAGGAGTTGGGGGCGGAGTTCTCCTTCTTCGGGGTTGCCGGAACCAACTAAGACAAATCGGGCGGGGTGACGGATGGAAATGCCTTCTCGCTCCACGGTGTTCCAGCCACTAGCCGCCGAGTCTAGCAACACATCCACGAGGTGATCATCTAAAAGGTTTACTTCATCTACGTACAAAATTCCCCGGTTTGCTTTGGCAAGTAATCCCGGTTCAAAGGCTTTTACCCCCTCTGCTAGGGCTTTTTCAATGTCGATCGTGCCACAGACCCGATCCTCCGTCGCTCCTAGGGGCAGGTCAACCATGGGGACTTTAGTTTTGATTACGGGGCGATCGCTCTGGTTTTGGGGGTTCATCAAGTCTGGATCGCCGGGGGAACTGTTGAAGGGGTCGCCAGCGATGACATCGATTTCTGGCAATAGGTCTGCTAAGGCGCGAATGGTGGTGGATTTGCCCGTGCCTCGATCGCCCATAATCATCACGCCCCCAATGAAGGGATCAATCACGTTGAGAATCAGGGCTAATTTCATTTCTTCCTGCCCCACAATGGCGGTAAAAGGAAAGACCCGGCGGCGATTATTTGTGGGGGTAGAAACTGGAGAATTCACTTTACTTGACCTACTAGAAATAATAAAAATAAGTTGGCTGTTCTTTCTATTTTGCCACATACTGGCGGTTTTCTGGTGAGCGATCGTAGTGGAGCACCGGGGACAACATTACAAACTATTCGGTAACTATTGATGGGAAGATGAAATTAGTAGAACTTACACAAAATAAGGTTTTATTCACTGTTAGTAGGGGTAAGGTGGGCAAAGTCCACCCTACATCTAGAGTCTGTGCGTAAGCCCTGATTAGGTCTTGTGGGAATATTTTGAGTAATATCTTGGGTAACATTTGGGGTAACATTTGGGGCAATATCTGGGGCAATATCTGGGGCAATATTTGGGGCAATATTTGGGGCAATATCTATGGAAAATAATTCAAACTCTGAACTTAATCCGTCAGCTAATCCATTTAATGCAGCTAGTCTGGCTAATCTAGCCAATTCTGCCAATCCAGCTAATCTCAATAGTCTAAATGACACAAATAATCGGTATATCTTTAACCTTCCTAGTAGAGAGAATACGCCCATAAATGTGATCGGGATTGGCTTGGATGGAGCCGCAGGTTTGACCGCCGGGGTGTTAGAAATTATTGCTCAAGCAACTCTGCTGGTGGGGAACGATCGCCATTTGAGTTATTTTCCGGAGCATCCCGGACGGCGGTTGGTACTTGGAGATTTTGGGGTGGTCATTCGACAGATTCGATCGATGCTAGAGCAAAGACAACCCGAATATACCCGCTATGCCCCTCCCTACACTAGCCCAGAGAAGGTGGCGATCGTGGTGTTAGTTTCTGGGGATCCTCTATTTTTTGGTTTGGGGAAATTACTCCTTGCAGAGATTGCCCCGGAGCAGATCACCTTTCATCCCCACGTCACCTCTATTCAGTTGGCTTTTAACCGCCTCAAATTGCCTTGGCAAGATGCCAAACTCCTCAATGTCCACGAGCGCTCCCTCGAACCAATTAAAGTCCATCTGCAAGAAGGAGCCGAAAAAATTGCCATCCTCACCGAAAGTCGTGAAACCCCCAAGGCGATCGCTCAACTTTATCTAGCTTTAGATTTACCCTATGTTTACCAGCTCTGGGTTTGTGAAAATTTAGGTGACGATCAAGAACAAGTCCGGGCTTTTAGTTTAGATGATCAGGGATTTTCCTCTCTAGTAGAAACAGAATTTACTCCCTTAAATGTGGTAATATTAGTGAGAAATTTGGCTGTGGATCAATTACCTAAAGAAGGGAGTTTGCCGATTTTGGGATTAGAAGATCAGGAGTTTGCTAGTTTTGGCGATCAACCGGGCTTGATGACGAAGCGGGAAGTGCGAATTTTGGTACTGGGGGAATTGGCTCTGCAACCGAGGCAAATTGTTTGGGATGTGGGGGCTGGCACTGGCTCGGTATCGATCGAGATTGCTCGCCTCTGCCCAACTTCCCACGTCTACGCCCTCGAAAAAAGTTCCATGGGTACTAGTTTGATTGAGCGCAATATCCACCGTCTTCAAGTTCCTAACGTGATTTCTGTCCACGGAGTTGCTCCAGATATGTTACGACATCTACCCCCGCCCGATCGCATTTTTATTGGCGGGAGTGGTGGTAATCTAGAAATCATTCTCGAAGCCTGTGCTGCCCGATTACAGCCCGATGGTTTGGTAGTTATGGCTCTGGCGACGATCGAGCATCTCCACCAGAGTTTAGCTTGGTGTAAACAGAAAAAGTGGCGGGTAAACATGCTGCAAGTCCAGCTATCTAAATCTATGCCAATTAGCGATCTAACTCGCTTTACACCCCTAAATCCAGTGACGATTATCACAGCAAATCCTTAGCATAAACTGGTAAATTGATATTGGATTTATCCTTGAATTGTTCCCAAAATTAGCAATCTACTTGATCAAATATTATGGTTTCTTTGCCTTTCTACATTGTTGATGTTTTTGCTATCAGTAAATACACTGGTAATCAATTGGCAGTTTGCACTGATGCCCAAGCTCTATCGACTGGAGAAATGCAGACTATTGCAAGGGAAATTAACTTTTCAGAAACTACTTTTATTCTGCCCCAACAACCGGGAATTCATGGCTATCCAGTCCGTATTTTTACCCCCAAAAAAGAGTTACCTTTCGCTGGTCATCCCACTATTGGCACAGCTTTTATTCTGCAACAAAAAATCATTCAACAGCTAGTTAGTCGAGTTAATCTTAACCTGCCCATTGGACAAATTCCCGTAGATATTAGCTATCAAGAAGACTCGATCGATCTCCTCTGGATGTCCCAAAGACCCCCTACTTTTCATGAGTTTTTTAACCCTGAAGAAGTCGCCGCCATGCTCAATATTAGTGTGGATGATCTAGATGACAGATTCCCAATCCAATCCGTATCTACAGGGATAGCTTTTATAATTGTTCCCCTAAAAAACCAGCAATCTCTTCAGGCTTGTTTAGTTGATGTCCAGAAATGTGAGGAATTAACTAAAAATACAGAAGCTAAATGTGTCTTGGTATTTTGCCCAGAAACCCACGACCCAGAAAATGATCTTTGCGTACGGGTTTTTGCCCATGCCTTGGGAGTAGTAGAAGACCCAGCCACAGGAAGTGCCAATGGTTGTTTAGCGGCTTATTTAATCCAGTATGATTATTTTGCTCAGCCTTCTATTGATCTGAAAGTAGAGCAGGGCTATGAGATTGATCGTCCCTCTTTGCTATTACTTAAAGCCCTAAGAGATCAAGAAGTAATTCAAGTATTTGTAGGAGGTAAAGTAATTATGGTAGCGCAGGGAGAATTTGTTTCTTAACTAACTATAGCTTTCCCTAATTATTTGCATTTCCTGAGTATTTAACCCGTACAAATCAGCTAACTTTGTCTCGATCGCTTCTTCCCAGATTTTAATTTCTACTCCTTGAGCCTCAAGACATTTCTGGGCTAGGGTAGCGATCGTCTTTTTATCAGTTTCTGAAGCGATGGGAATCGGAACTTGGGAAAGATACACAGGTTTAAGTTCTAGAAATCCTTGGCGTTTTGTTGCCGCAATATGCCGGAGAAACCAGTTAATAATTTTTGAATTTAATATTCCCAGAAGATATTCATTATCCTGACTAAAACAAACCGAAGTCTTATCGTTGCAAAAATAACCATGCTGATCAAAATAACATTCTGGTTGCTTGACTATGGTGGGAATAATAATTTTAGGAGATTCAAAGCGGCTGATATTTTTAGGAGATGCTTGTAGTTCAAACCACTGATAGCTGCCCGCCGCTCTGCCGCCCACAATTCCCGGTGTTAATCTTGATTTGTAGGGCATTAAATAATCTTTAATAGCTGGATATTTATTAATATCAATACCCCGATAGGTAAAGATTAAATATAAATCTTGATCATAAATACTCCAGCGCTTGATATCCCTGCCCCGCAGAAAAGGTTTCAGAATTTCTCCTGATGACGAGTGTTCCCTCACAAGTCTATTTTTGCTATCTCGATCGATCACAAAGGCTGTATTGAAACCCGTTGTTATGCCCCGATAAAGCTGCTGATGGACGTACTGCCTTAAGGGAATACCCGTCGATCGAAGTTTATTTAATAATTTTAATACTTGGGGAGATTCTAACCACCATCCATCCAGGGTCAAATCCCTTTGAGATATTAGGAAGCTATGATTTTGATAGATTGCATCAAATGTATTAATTAATGGATCTCTTGCCTTACTAGATAATGGATTTTCTGGATAGCTATGAGATTGATTTTGGTTTTCTAAATAGTTGTGAGATTGATTTACAGGTTGATTTAGAGATTGATCTAAGTTTCTAGCTGAAAGTTGATTTGGTTGCCAGTTTAAGACACGAACTTGATTATTTTCAGGCTTTACCTTCTTGATTAGAATAATACTAGGATAAGTAATTTCCTTGAAAATATTGGCATCCTTGAAATCAATTAAAATATCTATTTTCCCTGCCGTACTTAATAATTTTCGTAACTTTGCCCCGTAGCCCGATCGAAAATATTTGTTAGGAGAAATATAGACTAAATGACCCGAAAACTTTAAGAATTTTAGCCCTTGCTCGTAGAAATAAACATACAAGTCTGCCATGCCTGCATAACACTCGTATCTTTGAGACAAAGCTGGTTTTAATTCTTTAATTAATTCTTGTCTGACGTAGGGCGGATTGCCGATCACAATATCAAAACCATCTCCTTGAGAGTCTAAATCTAGTTGCAATTCAGAAATATTGCTAAGTAGGGCATTTCCACAGATCAATTTCTTTTCTAGATTAGGTAACTTGGGTAGATTGGATAGACTAGGTAACTTTTCTAAATTTCTAATTTGAGCAATTTCTTCTAGAGGAGTTTCTTCTAGCAAACCTAACCACAAACGTAATTTGCTAATCTCGATCGCCTCTGGATTCAAGTCTATTCCGTAGAGGTTACGAGCAATAATTTCTCCTTGGATTTTTTTACTTGCTAAAGAACCTTGTTCCAGATTTTCCCCTAACCGTTGTCCGACTGTGCGCCGCACTGCCCATAACAACTGAAATATGCCTACCAAAAGTGCCCCCGAACCTGCTGCGGGGTCTAAAATTCTCACCTGTGCGATCGCCTGTTGCAAAACCTCTGCCTGAGAAATAGTGATCAATTCCCGAATATTTGAATCTTGAATATTTGAATCTTGAATATTTAATTTTGAGTGGGAAGCTAAAGTGTCTGGATTCTCACCAGGTAATTGCTGGATTGGATTCTGCTGGATCGCCATCTGGAGCAAATTCTGAATCAAAACAAAGTCTAGCTCCGTCTTCTGTGCTAAATATCGAGACAACACCTCAGTACCCATGAATTGAACAATTTCTCTGGGAGTATAAAAAGTTCCCGACTTCCCCCGCTCGGCTACTCCCAAGGTATTTTCCAATACTTTCCCGAAGATTTCTGGATCGATCGCCATCGTCTCGATCATCTCCCCTGAGATTTTCCCAGTCCCATTTTCTGTCACAGTAAATTTATAACTATTAAAATAACCAAGAATACTCGTAGAGTCCCTGGGATCAAATAGGGTATTGGGAAGAATAGTAAAGGTGGGAATTATTATTTGCGGGGAATCTGGAACCTGTGCTGGAGTCTTTGGGGGCGTGTAAACATCAGCAAATTCTAGGGAAAATATTTGAATAAATAGCGGCTCTAATATTTCTTGGTAGTAGTCACAATCTCCAGTATTTCGCTGTTTGCAGTTGTACTGACTTGTTAAAAAATTGCCTATTACAGAACAAGTTGTTGGAAAATTGTCCCTTGAGCATTGGGCTGTAAAAAATGTCGATCGCCCCCCAACCATCCCTGTGCTTGGAGAAAATATAGGAACAAAATCCGTCTCAGCAACTTCTGAGAAAATTGATGTAATCGGTCTGAATCTTGAAAATAGGAATCTTGGTTATGAATTGTAATCAGAGCTTGGACTCGATCGAGTAATTTGGCGTAACCCCGGCAGAAACCTTTAATCAACCCTTCCCTAGTTAATATTTTGGCAGTGCTCTTTTTAATGACAATCTAATAGCTATTTAATAACAATAAAAACTAACTCGTTAAAATTTCTAAACTATGTCTAAATTCTCTTAATAAATTAGATGTTGAAAAAGGAGGTTTACGTAGCGACTTGCCCAATCTCAACTCAGTTCCGTTACTATTCCAATACACATGGTCAAAAATCTCGTATAGTAAACACAAACCCCGTCCACACTCAGAACTCATATCTGGAAGATACTCCTCACTGCTCTTCCCGCCTTGGGGAGGTCGAAACCCTCCTCCTTCATCGGAAATAATCCACCAATACTGCTGCTCAACCACTGAAAACCGAATTTGTACCTTCTTGTTTGGATCCAGCCCATTACCGTGCTTTACAGCGTTTATAATTGCTTCCTGTAGCCCTAGACGGAGTTCTGGTTGCCAAGGGGCGGGAATATCTTCTAGCAAAATATCGAGTATAGGACATAGATAAAGGGTAGACGCAAAGGTCATAGTTCCCCATTCCTGTCCCATCGGACGCATTGATAAAGCAATCACAGGATAGTCCTCTAGCTTATGCTTTAGTAAATTACTTACAACTGAAATTTCTAGCCGAAGATAAGTATTACTTGATCCCCAATAATAATTAGAGAGAGACTCACCTACAGCCCTCTACTATTCATTTGATTAAACTAAAATAAATTGAAAATAGTTTAACGATGCCCACGCTTTTTATCATATCAAAGATGCCCGCCAATGGCAATTCTAACTAATTGCATATCTGCCATTTACACTGGCTGAGGAAAGGCAGATATGACAGCCACTCTTGATTGCAGCTATTTTAGAGGTTTGCGATCGGCTGCTGCTGGCATTGTCCGTTCCTCCTTCGCTGGCAAGAAACTAGGATCAAATACATCTTCCACCTTGAACTTAGTAGCCAGCTTGAAACCCTCCACCGTTTGCGTAATCGATTTTCCTAATCGTTCTGAGTTCACTGCCCCCAAGCCCAAAGACTCCGCCTCTGGAGTAATCATCAATTTCTCTAGGGCAATTTGTAACCGGACTTTTTCTGCCTCTCGATCCATCAACTTACTGTCATCCGCCGCCATCACCATATCCAAAGCCGCCTCTGGGTCTCTAATGGTATCTTGCAATCCTTTGAGGTAGGCTTTGACAAAACCCTTGACAGCCTCTGGATTTTCCTTCGCAAAACTAGCTTTAGTTAAAATAGCATTACCATAAAAATCTAAACCAAAGTCATTGTAATAAAAAATATTGACCTCATCAGCCTTGACTCCAGCTTTGAGAATGCTGGGCATCGCCGAAGTAGAAAAGCCACTAATCGCTTCTACCTGCCCTTGGACGAGGAAAGTCTCCCGGAGTTTTGGCTCCATAGTCACCCATTCCACATTTTCTGGATCAACACCAATTTCTTTGGCAAACAGGGGCCATAACTTCCGGGGCCCATCACCGGCAGGAGCCCCCATTTTTTTCCAGCTAAATCCTTGGGATCATTAATCCCGCTTTTCTTGAGGGTAAGAATCGAAAAAGGAGCTTTGTTGAAAGGCACAGCCACCGCAATAATTCGCTCTTGAGCATTCTTATCGTTGAATTCTAGGGTGTTGTAGATATCACTAAAAGCAATATCAAATTGCCCAGTCCCGAGATTACTAATGGCTGCCACATTTCCGGTTCCTCTTTCGTAGGTGACGTTTAATCCTTCTGCGGTGAAGTAGCCCTTTTTGATAGCGACAATGAGCGGGGCATCAAGACTTTGGAAGAGAAAAGCAAGAGACACTCGGATATCTTTTTGGGCGGCGGGGCTAGGGGCAGGGGAGGCAGCGTTGTTGGCTGTGGGGCTGGCTGCAGGGGCAGTTTCTGTAGTGTTCTGGGCTGCACAACTACTAAATAGGAGAATAGAGCTAGCAATAAATATGCCACCAGCAAGATGCTGAGACCGACGAACTATAGAAGCTAAGGGAGTTTTGTGGGAAGTATTATTCATAGGAAAACTTTGGAGCTAGAGCTTAACAATTGCTCAATAATTAAACAGGAGTTATTCTGGAGGGTTCTGTGTTTTTAGATACAGAGAAGGGGGGATTAAAGGCATGACTACTAGCGGCGCTAGCTTTTCATACTAGAACTTGGGTGATGAAGATCACTAGGGCGATGGAATCTCGTCACCAGAGAATAAATGGCTTAGTTGGAAGATAGATGCAAGAGTTCTACGTAAAATTATCTAAATCATCGTGAAAACTAGACACGCTATTCGGCACTTGGTTGAAAAAGCTCTATCCATCAGGCAACTGACTCCAGAGATAGAAAATGAAATTAACTATGAGCTTACTCGGCTTGGCTACGTCTCTGATGTGGACTATGAGGCTTTAGAGTTATTGATGTCAGAGATGGATGCTGGGAGGATCAAGCTGGTGGCAACTAGCTCCGTAGCTTAAACTTAGTTGCCGTATTGGCTAATTTGTTCATGTTTTAATGCTCATATTTTAATTCTGTTAGTCCGCAGGCTTGTCTTGATACTTGGCTGCGAACATAGGCGGAAATTTTAGCTTTAGGATAGCTGATGTCAGGTTAATCTGGGAAATCTCCCCTAACCCCGGAGCGAGAGATTTTAGAGTTGCCGTAAATTTTAGGGTGTTTAAGGTGTTTGTAGAATTTTTTTGAGAGTAGCAGTGTGGGAATGCCGGATTAAATGGGCTATTGATTTTTGTGGCAATTGTTTGTGGTAATTGTTTGTGGCAATTATTTGTGGCAATTTTGTTAAGTAAGTCAAGCTAAGTAAGTCTAAGTAAGTCTAAGTAAGTTAAAAAATAAGTTGTTCTAAGTTTATCTGGATTTTTCTGTCTGGGGGTAAACTATAGGGGGTGTTAGCTGGATTTTGGGAAAATATCTAAACCGATGCCCAATATCATGTCTATAAGCTAGTTTAAGCAATACTCCAAATAACTGCGAAACAGTTTACTCCTATGGCTTACAAGGTTCATAAGGTTCTTAGTGTTGACTTGGGTCGGACTTCCACCAAGGCGTGTGTCGATCGCCACCCCGATGGTGTAGTGTTGATCCCTTCTAATGTGGCTCATTTGCCTGTAGAAGAAGTACGTCGTGGCGGGTTTGAGACGGGTTTTAGTGATCCTCTGTTGGATATTTGGTTGGAATATCAAGGTAGAGGCTATGCGATCGGGCAGTTGGCGGCGGATTTTGGCGCAAATTTGGGGGTGGGGCAATCGAAGGTCGAAGATGCCCTCGTCAAGGTCTTTGCCTGTATTGGGCATTTTGATCTCCAAGGCGATCTGTATATTGTGCTGGGGCTGCCCTACTTGTCGCAGGAGCAGTTCGATCGAGAAAAGATTTACTTTTAGGTTTGCTACGATCGCCCCACATCATGAATTACCGGGGTGAGCCAGTCCAGATCAATATTCC
>JAAUUE010000116.1 GCA_012031635.1 Coleofasciculaceae cyanobacterium SM2_1_6
TTACCCAAGGACAGCAAACCTACGATGATTTGGGGGCTTGGGCCGCGACGGGTAAGGTTTGTCAGCCCCTTGTCCAGCAAATGGTTAGCCGCAGATTTCTTTCATCAACCCCCCACCCAAATCCACAGGGCGGGAATTATTTAGCTCTGACTATCTAGAGCAATGCCTGAGGGATAGTGCCGCTTACAATCTGAGTGAGGCAGATATTTTGGCAACCTTGACGGAACTAACGGCGGGATCGATCGCCCACAGTTATCGCCAGTTTCTGCCCAAAATTCCCCAGCAGGTCTTGCTCTGTGGTGGTGGTAGTAGAAATGTTTACTTACGAGAGCGTTTAAGGGTAAATTTAAATCATGCAGAGGTACTAACTACAGACGAATTTGGGGTCAACGCCGATTTTAAGGAAGCGATCGCCTTTGCCGTTTTAGCTTACTGGCGACAACAGCAGATTCCCGGAAATCTACCTCAAGTCACAGGAGCGCAGGGGTCAGTCCTACTAGGAGAAATACACGACCCACAAGGGCGATTACCAGTCCGGGTGTAAACAGACAGAGGTGGCAGATGGAACACACCTTTTTTATGGAGGCGGGAAAATGGTCCTTATCAGGGCATTGGCTAGAACGAGACCAGCCCCCAATTCCCATAGAAGGCAAAACGATCGTGGCTTGGAGCCGGGAAAACTGGTTTACCATGGTGACAAAGTTAGTATTTCCAGAAGACGATCGAGCAGATATTGCCCTCCAATACCGGGGCAGACTAGACAATGAGCGTCAATATACCTTTGTCCTCCAGCACAGCGAACTGGGGCGAGTGGAGGGAGAAGGCTGGATTGCCATGAAATCCATCGTCCAACGTTACTGGGTTCTAGGAGACAAGCAACGGCGGACAGGCTTTGAAGCCAGCCAACAGATTGATAAAAATACCTATTACTTGTCTAGTTCAATTATGGCGGGTCACTACCTCACCAGCACCATGGATGTCACCATGGAACGCCACGCCTAGTCAGAACTTCCATGATTAGCCCCACAGTGATTAGTACCTGTAGCGATCGACCACAAGATCAAATTAGTAAGCTAAACTAGGGCTAGGTTTATGTCTAGGGCTAAATTTATGTGCTGATTAAGCTGCTTGAATAAATCGGTTAATAGACTAAACTAGAAAGTATCCTCTTGGTGCTACTCTTTGATGTCATTTTGTAGTCACTTTTCTAACACCTGACGGTCATGAACTTAATTTTCATCTCTAATTCCTAGGTTGTCCTTCCATCCCCACTATGCCACCTGACTCCAACAACGGACGCTTACTTTCCAACCGCTACCACCTGCAAGAATTGCTAGGCAAAGGGGCTATGGGTAGGGTCTATCTAGCGAACGATCGTCTCCTTGGTGGTGTCACTGTGGCGGTCAAGTTTCTCTCCCAAGCTCTTCTCAATAGTAAAATGCGGGAGCGCTTTGAACAGGAAGCGACCATTTGCGCTCTCTTAGGAGAAAAAAGTAAACACATTGTCAAAGTCAGGGATTACGGCATAGACGAAAGTGGCGGTGATATTCCCTACTACGTTATGGAGTTATTACAGGGAGAATCTCTCAGTGAAGTAATTCGTTCCCAGCCCTTGCCTTTGGTTCGATTTTTGGGAGTTACTTGGCAAATTTGTTCGGGGCTCCAGTATGCCCACTGGGGAATTCCTGTCAAAGGGAATCTTTGCCCCATCATTCACCGGGATATCAAGCCCAGTAATATTCTTGTCACCCAAGACGAGTATTCTAAGGAACTAATTAAAATTCTTGATTTTGGGATTGCCAAACTGATGCAGTCAGAGGGGGATCAGACCCATTCTTTTATGGGGACTCTTTCCTACTGCTCGCCAGAGCAAATGGAAGGGAAGGAAGAACTCAATAACTGCTCAGATATTTATAGCCTAGGGATTATGATGTTTGAAATGCTGACGGGAACCATGCCCATCATGCCGGAAAATCATACCTTTGGCGGCTGGTACAAAGCCCACCATGACCAAGTTCCCAAAACCTTTAATGCGGTCAACCCCAATCTCAAAGTCCCCAAGCCCATAGAAGATTTGATCATGAGTTGCCTAGAGAAGCAACCAGAGAACCGCCCCCAGAGTGTTGAAGAAATTATCAAAGTCGTTAGACCCTTAGAAGATCGTTATGGTCATGGTAGATCCATTGCAAATAAGATTGGGGAGATCATCGGCGAGACTCCTATTATCTCGACCCCGCCCCGGACTCCCCCCAAGCCCTCTAACGGGACTAAGCCGCCTCAGAGTGGTGGCATCGAAGAAGCGTGTCGGTTGGCAGCGTGGCCCCCGGATAAACCCAAGGCAAAAATTGTATTTCCCTATATCCTCAAGCTGAGGAATGAAGCGGCGCCGACCCTCTGGGTAATGCTCGATCGACAAGACATCAAAAATCGCCAATCTAGTACCCGCTACAATCAATTTTTATTTCTGCCCGCCCCTCATCCCATGGTGTTGTGGATTACTGCCCTCTATAATCCCCTCTACGGTGTGCGCTGGCTGCCCTGCTACCTAGATCTAAGAAACCCCATGGGGATGCAAACCACGGCAATGCTCGGAGAGCGAGGCAATTATCATATTTTATTCTTCCCGATCGAAGACCCCAAGCACTGCACCAATGTTATGAAATCGACGATCAAACCCGCCCAGTGTCAACTACTCAAAGACTGGACAAAAAATAGTGAAGGTTTTAGTTCTCCTCCTCAACCCCAATCCAGTAAAAAAGTTCTCATGGCAGAGTTTGAAAAACTAAAGCCTAAAATCCTGAAAAAACTAGAGGCAGGAAATACCCAAACTGCTGGCGATATCTCTGGTTAAAACCCCCGCATGGGGCTAACTTCTAAACCCCCGGTGGTCTTAAATACTACTTGAAATTGACCTACAGATTTTTGGAGGCTATCGGTGGGATTAGTACTGCTGCGGAGTTTCTGGAGGGGAGTTTGATCAAGATAATCAAAAGCTGGCTGGTTCAGGGGTTCAAAATCCGTCACCTTGCCATCTTCGGTGAGGGCAACTCGGTAGGTCAGATCTCTGGGATAGTCTGGTTCTGTAGTCCAGCTCTCTCGGAGAATTTTGGCTAAGGTCTGGTTGAGTTCTGCTAGTTTGGCTGAGTCCGTGATCTCTGGTCTGGGCGTATTGCTGACTGGCTCACTATAGCCCCGCCAAGGACTAATTTGCAGGACGCCGCGTCGGGTAAATACAACTCGAAACTGGGCGATCGCCTTAGTTGCTAGATCGCTGCTGTTGTTGGGAATTGATAATAATTTGGGTAAGGGAGTTTGGTCAACTTTGCTACCTGCGGATTGATTGACTGGTTGATAACCCACTAAGGCCCCATCCTCAAGCACGCCGATCTGGTAAGTGATATCTTCGGCAATTTCGCTCCGGTTCTGCCAATTCTGGAAAATATTCTCATAGACGATGGTTTGGATCAAACGCAATTTGTTGGCATCGGTAATTTCTGGATTCGTAGTCAAGAGGGCTTCCAAATCTGCGGCTCTAGGGGAAGGGCTGGGGGTGATTGAGGCGCTAGGCGTAGGCGATGGGGGAGTTGCTGGGGTGACCGTAGGGCTGGGGGTTGGTTGCTCTGTGGTGTTTGAGTTGTTGGATTCGATAGATTCTACAGGTTTGGGGAGCGGCGCAGGGATGAGGAAAAAGAGGATGGAGGCGAGGCTGAGGCTAGTGACTCCGAGAATCACCGGGATCGATCGCTGGGCAAGAGGCTCTTCGGGATGGGCAAGTCGATGGGGCAGGGAGCTTAACGGCACCACCACATCCGGCAGGGTATGACTATCTACTAAAAACTGATCTACCGCCTCGACTAAATCAAAAAGCTGTACCGTAGTTAGATCAATGTGCATTTTGCCCACAGTAGGGTCTTCTTCCGTAGTGGCGGAAAGGCTAAGACGGTGGAGATCCTGTTGAGGAATTTTCGTTAGTTCAACTTCGGCTTTAGGCGTTTTTTGGTTCCGGGGGTAGGGAATTGGCGAAAGAAATTCTTGGGCATACTGGCTAACTGTCTGCACTAGGCTCTCTAGAAATTGTTTGCCACCACTCATGGATTGGTCACAGTGGGCAAAATAACATTCGGCATTCAGGAGAATCGACATGACGGGAAAAGCCTCGATCGCTCGCCCTGTAATATCTACTTCATTACTCAGCCCCTGGAGGGTAATGGTACAGTAGGGCAAACTATACATACGTTTTATGGTCATACTACTTCTCCGTCAAACATACTCATCCACAATCTCGGCAACCCAGAGGTTCCAGTACAAAACAATAGCTGCTGGAGTAGGGCTAGGGCTAAAGCATCTACCTCCGCATCGGAGTTGTAAGCAGCGACCCTTGCCCGGCGAAAGTTCATCCGACTCCGAAAATACACCCGAAATCTATCCAGATACTTGGCAAGGGGGGAATTTTCCTCTAGGGGCGATTCTTTTTCGTTAATTTGTTGTTGAGCCAAGAGCAGTTTGCGGATATGCACTGTCAGCTGTCTGGCTCGATAGCTGGTAATCACCATGAGGGCTTTGGCTTCTGCTAGTTTTAGGTGACGACGGGTGTAGGAACGCCGCCAAGGATTGGTACAGCGCATCCGCCAGAAGGCAACTCGATTGGGAATAATCTCATCCAGTTCTAGCTGTTTGGCAATAAAGAGCATCACTTCTGCTCCGCCTAGTTCTAGGGCTTCGATCGCTAAAAGCATCAAATCTATCTGCCGTTGCACCCGTTTTGGAAACTTTTTGTGGGCCAGAATCGGATCGGGCAGACTATCTAACATCATCGGCTTGGAGACTCCTAAAGAACTAACTTTCCCCTGGGGGATCACTGTATCATTCATTTATATTTCTTTAATAATAAGCTGAATCAAGGGCAAAATCAGTAGCAAAATCAGTTTACAATAACCGACTGAGAGAATTTAATTAAAGATTTGATTGAGAATTTACCTTTAGTAGGTATAAGTAATCATAATTATTTTACTTTGTCTACTTTTGTCATCATACCCATAGGAGTGATCTTTTTTAGCCAATGCACCTACTAATTCCTGCTGCTGGGCTGGGCAGCCGTATGGGCAGCGATCGCAATAAGCTGTTACTAACGCTCCAAGGTAAGCCCCTATTGGCTTGGACATTAATTGCTGCTGAGAGTTCCCCCCAGATCACTTGGATTGGGATTATTGGTCAACCCTACGACTGGGCAAGTTTTCAAGAAATCTTAAAAGACCTCACCCTCAGCAAACCAGTAGTCCTGATCCCCGGTGGCAAAACCCGTCAAGAATCTGTCTACAAGGGTTTACAGCAACTTCCCGAAAAAGCCGATCGAGTCTTGATCCACGATGGGGCGAGATGCTTGGCAACCCCAGATTTGCTCGATCGCTGTGCCCTTGCCTTGGCTACCTGTGCGGGTTTAATTGCGGCGATTCCCGTGAAGGACACAATTAAAATTGTTGACGACCAAGGGGTGGTGAAGGAAACTCCCGATCGAGCCTATCTCTGGGCTGCCCAAACTCCCCAAGGCTTTGATGTGCCGCTCCTCAAACAGTGCCATGCCCTCGGTGAACAGGCTGGCTGGGCAGTCACCGATGATGCCGCTTTGTTTGAAAAGTGTGGTTTACCTGTGCAAATTGTCCGGGGAGAAGAAACGAACCTAAAAGTGACAACTCCAGAGGATCTAGCGATCGCTGAACTAATCCTGAGCGATCGGGCAAAATAGAATTAATTATTGTTATTAGTAGCTATCATCCAGAGGTAAATTATGAGTTCAACTGAAACTACCGTCAACACTGCTGAAACCAGTGAGCCTGCTAATAAAATAGATAATGCCACCAAATTGCTAATAAATAAGAGGATTACTCCATCTCAGTTTGCGGCAATTATAGACTCTAGTCTCCCTGAAACTGCTACTTTTAAGCAAATTCAAGATTATCTAGCTACTAGAATCGATGTACGTGCGGCAGTAGAGGTTGCCAGAAACTATCTACGACAAGTTCTAGATCAGTTAGTTGAACCCGGTAATCTAATTCAAGGATTACGTCTAGAGGAAACTGAGCTATCAGAGGATAATCAGTATTGGCTAATTACCTTGGGGTTCGATCGTCCAGTTGGAGAGCATCTAGATCCTTTACAGGCTGTGGTTAATAGTAAAAATATGAGCGAGATTATCGAATTTTCAAAATTGAGGCTCAAACTGGAAAAGTTCAATCAATGAAAATCAGAGAATTATGATAGATGATGATACAAAGTTTTTAGTTAACAAGTACAAGCCAAAAGGGATTTTGGTTGATACAAATATTTTATTACTTTGGTTTATCGGTTCAGTTAATCGCCAACGAATTTCCCAATTTAATCGTACTGAAAAATTTACTCCAGAAGATTATACTACTTTAGTACGTGTCTTAACCTCTTTTTCCAAGATTATTACAACTCCAAATATTCTTACGGAAATAAGTAATCTAGTGATTAAAGATATTAAAAAACCTGAGCTGCCAAGATGTTTTGAGGAGTTGACAGAAGTATTATCGACAGAGGCATCATTCAAATTAGAAGAGTATTATATAGAGAGTAGGATTGCCACAAAAGTCAATAAGATTAGTGAATTTAGCCTCACTGATTGCAGTATATTAGAATTAGCGCGTGATCGATATTTAGTACTGACAGATGATTCTAAATTTGCCGGATACTTAACAGGTTCTGGTATTGATGTAGTTAATTTCAATAATCTACGCAATATGTAGCTATGCTTGGATAGTAAAATTTGAAGCATGATGATTTTCTTCAATCTCTTCTTTATTTTGTCCTGTACTCCTGTACTTAGGAACTTATTACTGATAAACCTATGATTTACCCCGATTTTTCGCAGTTTTCCCAGTTGGCAACTCAAGGTAATTTTGTTCCCGTGTATCGGTCATGGGTGGCAGACCTAGAAACTCCGGTGTCGGCGTGGTACAAGCTTTGTGCTGGGGAACCCTACAGCTTTTTGTTGGAATCTGTGGAAGGGGGCGAAAATATTGGGCGCTATAGCCTGTTGGGGGCGGATCCGGTGTGGGTGCTTGAAGTACGGGGCGATCGCCTCACCCAGACCCATCGAGACAGCACAGTGCAAACCTACACGGGAGATCCTTTTGAAATTCTTGCCCAGTGTTTAGAGCCATACCAACCAGTGAACCTGCCCCAGCTACCACCGGGCATCGGCGGTTTATTTGGGTTTTGGGGCTATGAGCTAATTAAGTTTTGTGAGCCACGGGTTCCCGTTTATGCTGCAAAAGAGGGAGATTTGCCCGATGGTTTGTGGATGCAGGTGGATAAGATTGTGATTTTTGATCAGGTGAAACGAAAAATTTGGCGATCGCCTACGCTGACCTCCGGGATATTTCCCCCGATGACTCCACCGCTCTAGAAGCTGCCTACCAGCAAGCCTGCGATCGAGTCACTCAGGAACTGGTCAACAAGCTGCAACTCCCCCTGCCCAGTCGGTACACAGCCCTCGAACTCAAAAAACCAGAGCAGAATCCCCAGTTAGCAGCTACCTACACTAGCAATACGACCCCAGAGGAATTTATTGCTAAGGTAGAAAAGGCGAAGCAGTATATTACTGCCGGGGATATTTTCCAAGTGGTGATCTCGCAAAAGTTGTCTACTACCTACACAGGGGATCCCTTTACTCTTTATCGATCGCTCCGTTCTGTTAATCCTTCCCCCTACATGGCGTATTTTAATCTGGGAGACTGGCAGATCATTGGCTCTAGCCCAGAAGTAATGGTGAAGGCCGATCGCCAAGCCGATGGGACTCTCCTCGCCACTCTGCGCCCGATCGCTGGGACTCGTCCCCGGGGAAAAACTCCCAAGGAAGATATTGCCCTAGAAAAAGACCTATTGGCAGACCCGAAGGAAATTGCCGAACATGTGATGCTGGTGGATTTGGGGCGCAATGACCTAGGGCGGGTGTGTCGGGGCGGCACGGTGCGGGTGGATGAGTTTATGCTGATTGAGCGCTATTCCCATGTGATGCACATTGTCAGTAATGTGGTGGGGGGAATTGAATAAAACTGCGTGGGAATTACTGAAGGCGTGCTTTCCGGCGGGGACGGTGAGCGGTGCGCCGAAAATTCGGGCGATGGAAATTATCCACGAGCTAGAACCAGAACGGCGGGGGGGTCTATTCTGGGGTCTATGGTTTCTATGATTTTGAGGGACAATTAAATACGGCGATCGCTATTCGGACGATGGTTGTTTCGCCCCTAGGCAATGATACTCACCAAGTCTCTGTCCAAGCGGGAGCCGGGCTAGTAGCAGATTCTAACCCCGCCACGGAATACCAAGAAACCCTCAACAAAGCCAAGGGTTTACTAGAGGCGATTAACAGTTTACAAAGTTCTTAAGAGGCTATCAAAGCAGAAAAATTTATGACTACTTTATTAGAGAAGGCGTTGGTAGAAATCCAAAAACTTCCAGATTATCTACAGGATGAACTTGCCCAGCAACTACTAACAGATATTGAAAATGAGTTGCAGTGGCAGGAGAGTTTGGCAACACCAAATATTGATCTAGGGATGCTGTTAGAAATGGCTCAGGAGGCTCTAGTGGAAGAAGAAGAGGGAAGAAATGAAAATAAAGGTTTTGGCGAAGAATAATGCAGTCATCTAAACCATCAAATTATGTAAAAAATTATCTGCCTCCTAGGATTTCGGCAACAACTCCAAGAACTGATCAAAAGCAGCGATCGCCTCATTATATTTCTTCACAGCAACGGCTTGCTTATTGTCAGCAGCCGCTTTGTCGATCGCCTCCAGACTGTCGAATAGTTGGTTAGCAACTTCCTTCGCTTTGGCAACCTCTGAAGGATTGATAAGATTGCGAATTACATAACCAGTTTTTTGCCGCAGTTCCCCCAGGGGCCCGTGAATAAACGTTCCCACATCTACCCAGTCCTTCTTGCTAATGGAAGTAGCCAACTCTGGAAAGCGATCGCGGAACCCTTGCAAAATTTCCTGATAGCGGGCTACCTGCTCCATCTGGGTTGGGCTGTAGGCGGGAGCAGCAACTTCTATGGGGGCGCTGCAACTCACCAAAAATACGGCAACAAAAGCAAATACCACAGCGAGGAGCGATCGATAACTTTTGATAAACATAACTGCACTACTTCCAATAACCAAATAAATAACAAATTAATAATTGAGCATAAAGGGTTAGGGACAATTTCCACCCCACAATAGTAGTTATACCATTTTGCTTAATATTTTTTCACATTACCCTGCGTAACATTCTTGAACTGATCTAGCTATTAGAGAGCTTAAAAGTTCACACCTAAAATTGACGGCGGAGGAAAGGAAGCAATACCTCACTGATCTGTCCCGAAAAATGTTCTTGGGGATAATGCCCGGCTTCTGGTAGCTGGGTGGTTTCTACCATGCTTTTTTGGGGAAGAGAACTAGCAAAACTTGCCGCCAGATCGAAACTTAACCACGGATCCCGCATTCCCCAACAAACTAGAGTCGGTTTCTCCCAAGTCTGAAATCCAGCACTAATTGCGATCATCGCCTCAGCTAACTGGAGATTTTGAGCCGTTGCCATCAAACTCCGCCCAGCCTCTGAACTGGTTAAAAACGGACGACGATAGACATCTAGGTACTGGTCATCAATTGAGTAACAGGTTCCCTTCTCTAGGGTTCGATCGATCAACAAAGGATCCTGAGTCAGCATTTCACCCACGAGGGGAATTGTCCACTGTTGCATCGACCAAGGGAGCTTGGCGGCGGTAGTTAGGGGTGTGTTGAGAATTGCCAAGCGCTGCACCTGCTCTGGAAATTGCAGGGCATACTGCAACCCCACGGAGCCAAGAAAACCTTGGATAACTAGGGAAAACTGGCTAATTTCTAAGGCTGCGAAAAATTCTCCTAGGGCAGAGATAAAAGCCGTGGGGGTGTAGGCAAAATCCCGGCGGTGGGGTTTACTAGATTTCCCGGAGCCGATCCAGTCGGGAGCGATCGCCCGGAATCCTTTTCCTGCCAAATCCTCCATAATTTCTCCCCAACAATAACTCTGGGAAGGCAGCCCATGGAGCAGGATCACTGTCCCTAAATGATTGGAGCCGAGGGGACTAATTTCTCGATAAAACCACTCTAATTTGCCGACTTGAATTTTCTGTTCGTTAATAGCCACTAAATATTTCCAGTATTCAAAAAAAGTTAAAAGGTGAAAGTTAAAAGGTGAAAGGGAATATCTCAGATTATGGCAATTTTCAGACAGATTTTCTTAAGATTTCTTAAGATTTCTTAAGATTTTTTTAGGTTGCTGATTTTAGGTTGTCGATCGAGCAGCAGGAATAATTCTCTCGCCACTGTCGGGGGCAAACAGATGGATTTTTTCGAGATCGATCGCAAGCCAGAGTTGATCGCCTACGGTGGCAGCATGGTCGCTGGTGAGACGGATTTGGAGATTATGGGTATTGTCTAGATTTACAAAAACGTAGGTATCATTGCCCAAAGATTCTACTAAATCCACGGTGACCGGGAAATTTCCTGCCTCAGATTCCCCTATGCTCAGATGTTCGGGACGGATGCCCAAGGTGATCGATCGCCCCTGATAACTTTTTAATGCTTCTCCCCACTGCTGGGGCAACTCTAGCGGAAACTGGGGATGAACTAAAAGCTGGGACGTTTCCACCCGGAGGGGCAGAAAATTCATCGTCGGCGAACCAATAAACTCAGCGACAAACTGATTAGCAGGATAGTGGTACAACTCCAAGGGTGTGGCGATTTGCTGAATCTTGCCCCCCTGCATCACCGCAATGCGATCGCCCATGGTCATGGCTTCGATCTGGTCGTGGGTGACGTAGATGGTGGTGGTTTTTAGCTGGCGTTGGAGTTTGACAATTTGGGTGCGGGTTTCGGTGCGGAGTTTGGCATCAAGGTTAGACAGGGGTTCATCCATCAAAAAAACTTGGGGACTGCGGGCGATCGCTCTGCCCAGGGCGACCCGTTGCCGCTGCCCTCCTGATAGTTGCTTGGGGAGCCGGGAAAGGAGATTTTCCATCTGGAGCAATTGCGCCACCTGCCCTACTTTTTGACTAATACTCTGTTCTCTGAGAGAAGTATAACGGAGGGGTTTCGGGAAATGGCGGCTGGTTTCTACTAATAAATTTTCTAGCCATAGCGGAAACTTACTTACCTCTAAGCCATCCTGAGTTCTCCGCAAACCAAAGGCGATATTTTCATAGACGGTCAAATGGGGATAAAGAGCATAACTTTGGAACACCATCGCCATATTCCGGGCTTTAGGCGGGAGGGCGTTAACTACTTGGTTATCAACGATAATTGTCCCTGATGTTGAGGTTTCGAGTCCGGCGATCGTCCGCAGCAGGGTACTTTTGCCACACCCCGAAGGTCCCACCAACACCATAAATTCCCCATCCCCAATGGTCAGGTTAATATCCTCTAAAACTGTTGAAACCGTACTGCCTTGTCCAGATTTTTGTGCAGATTTTGGGTTCTGAACATTCCGGGCAGGAAAGACCTTACAAAGATTTTCGATCGATACTTGAGCCATGACTATAGAGGTTTGAGGAGGGAGTTGAAGGATTGCTTCATCTACAATACCAACAGAATACCAACGATACCAAGTTATCCCGAACCAAGTAATGCTCAAGTACCTAAATAAAGTGAGTTCGGTTTAAGCAGAAGCTCTGACCCCAAGGCTAGAGACGTTCCCTGAGCGGAAGGGAATATTTCCGCTATAAATCAAAGATAAGCGATCAAGGATTTCCTACGGGGGTTTGGCTTCGACTACGCTCAGCCGGCGATAATGGTTACTGTTTTCCTAAAATAGACTTCTTGCGTGAATCATGACCCTCACCCTAAATCCCTCTCCCTAGGGAGAGGGACTTTCCTCTTACTCCCTTCTCCCTA